>JAPLBW010000019.1 GCA_026392555.1 Actinomycetota bacterium | reverse complement strand
GTGAACTTTGCCACTGCCGCGAAGCCGGATGACCTGATTCAGCGCACGGGGCATGCATTCCTCGACGACATTGCCTTTGGAGCGGCACCGAAGTGGGCTTGGAATGGCTCAGCATGGGCTGCTACGCATAACACAGCCTTGCTCAACAAGCACTTCATCACTGGCGATGGGCGTGGTAACGAAAACATCGGCTTGACCTCGATTCACACCGCATTCCACAGTGAGCACAACCGCTTGGTGAATGACATCAAGGCCATCGTTAGCGCCAACCAAGGTGCAGCCGCCAACGCAAACACCTTTGCCTTCGCCGACTGGCGAGTTGGAAATACCGCTGGCGCCGAATTCAATGGCGAGCGTTTGTTGCACGCCGCTCGTTTTGTGAATGAAATGGAATATCAGCACTTGGTTTTTGCCGAGTTTGCCCGCAAGGTTCAGCCCGGTGTTCGTGCTTTTGGTGGCTATGACCCGTCCTTAAACCCCAATATTACCGCTGAGTTTGCCAACGCGACTTACCGCTACGGCCACTCACAGCTTGACGAAACAGTCGATCGCATCGCTTCTGATGGGACGGATTCCTCGATTTCTCTTATCGATGCTTTCTTAAGCCCTGAAAAATTCAATAACGTTAATGGCCAAACGCTCACTGGTGACCAGGCCTTGGGCCAGATCGCACGTGGCATGTCCAAGCAAGTTGGAAATGAAATTGACGAATTCGTAACGGGCGCACTGCACAACAGTTTGCTCGGTCTGCCACTTGACTTGGGTGCTTTGAACATGACGCGTGGTCGAGACACCGGTATGCCGTCGCTTAATGGTGCACGCCGCTCGTACTACTCAAAGACTGCTGACGGGTCGATGGCTCCCTATGGTTCTTGGCTGGAATTTGGACAAGCGTTACGTCACCCCGCCTCTCTGATCAACTTTGTGGCCGCCTATGGCACGCACCCATCAATCACTGCGGCCACGACGGTCGCTGGTAAACGCGCAGCCGCAACCTTGTTGGTAAAGGGTGGCGCTGGAGCCCCTGCTGATCGTGGCGAGTTCTTGACCAGCCAAGGTGCGTGGATTCCGGTCAACGACAAAGCAACCACGGGTCTGGAAGACATTGATCTGTGGATCGGTGGACTGGCTGAGCAGCGTGCGATGTTCGGCGGCATGCTCGGTACGACCTTTGACTACATCTTCCGCACCCAGATGGAAAACCTTCAGGACAGTGACCGGTTCTACTACCTCGGCCGCCTTCCTGGCATTCCCCTGGCAAACCAAATTGAAGGCAACTCACTGGCTGAAATCATCCAGCGCAACTCAGATGCTGAAGGTTTGCCGTACTTCATCTTCAATGCTCCGTCGCAAACCTTTGATATGTCGAAGTCCTCGCTGACCTACCCAGACATCACGTTGGTGGGTGGAGCCACGTGGGTGTATCCCGGTGCAGAACACGTGGTGTTTAACGGAACTGCTGGCAACGACGGCGTGTGGTCGGGTTCAGGTGACGACACGATTCGTGGCAACGACGGCGATGACACCGCTACCGGTGGGCCAGGCGATGACAACATCATCGGTGGTTTGGGCGATGACACACTGACCGACCCTTCGGGCATTGACATTGTGATGGCAGGCGATGGCAGCGACTTTATTAACACTGGAGGTCCTGGGCTCGACAGTTACATCGCAGGTGCAGGAGCTGACTTCACCATGGGTGGCGGCTACGGGACCGCACAGCTGGGTGGACCCGGCAACGACTTTATGTACGGCGGAACCGACGCTGACGTGGTCAGCGGCGATGAAGACACGGACTGGCTTGAAGGTGGAGTAGGCAACGACACCTTGTCCGGTGACCTTCCGGCGCTCTTTGGTGTGGACCTTGTTCCACCAGGTGACGACGTGATCATTGGTGACAGCGGAAGCAACCTGCTCAATGGTGATGGTGGCGTGGACATCATGGTTGGCGGAACCAAAGGAACGAACACCATTCTCGGTGGCCTTGGCTTTGACTTCTCGACGTACTACAACCCTCGATCAATGGCCGCCCACGATGCTGACTTGTCTTTGATTGCACCGCCACCTGGCAACCCGGCTTTGGGTCTGCAAGATACGTATGTCGACACCGAGGCGCTGTCCGGCGGTGACTTGAATGACAATTTGTCCGGAGATGTCCGCACCACGTTGTCAGTGGTAGGCACGGTGGGCGACACCTTGAATGCAATTGATATTCCCAAAATCTCTGGCTTGAATACTGTGCTTGGCGGAAACGCTGCCTTCAACACCGGTGACATCCTCATCGGTGGCGGCGGTTCTGACACTTTGCAGGGACGCCAAGGTAATGAAGTCATGGATGGCGATGCCTACTTGCAGGTGCAAATTTCTGCTCCTGCTTCACCGGCGATTACTGGGACGACCACGGTCGATCCTTCTGATGCAACTCGAGTACTCGTTGACAGCATGACCCAGCTCACCAATGCGGTGAAGAAGAATGACTTCACGATCTCGCAATTGCGCATCGTTCGTTCGATCAAGTGGGCCAAGCACACCACCGAGCTGGATGTCGCGGTGTACAACAGTGCTCGCGCGAACTTCACTGTCGCTGCTGGCCCCAATGGCACGGTGCGCGTTACTGATAACACGGCTGGAAACCTCAATGAGGGCGTGGACATCCTGCGCAACATGGAGCGTATTCAGTTCACGGATCAGACGGTCAATATCGCCGCTCCCAATGCACCTCAAAACGTGGCAGCGACCTATGACGCGGTCAATCTGCGTATCCCAGTTTCATGGACTCCACCAGAGGCCAACGGAAGTTTGTTTGCTGTCACCGGCTACACAGCACGCGCGTTCAAGGCCGGAACTGATGTGTTGGTGGCTAGTTGCAGCACTGGCCAGGCCGGCCGCAACTGCAACATCTCGGCCAACGCGAACGGCATCGCGGCCTACGACGTTGATGTGGTGGCGACGAATACGTCAGGAACTAGTGTTCCTGGACCTAACCCACCGATCACCCTGATCGTCCCAGGCGCGGTCACGGTACCTAGCCAGCCGCTGAATGTTTCGGGTGTCGCCAACAACAGCTCGGTGGCGTTGAGCTGGACTGCCCCAACCGATAACGGTGGGGTTGCTGTGGACCGCTATGTCGTGACATCAACGCCAGGTGGAACGGTGTGCACCGTAGCCGTTGTGGCTCCTGCTGTGACCCCTGCGACAACGTGCAACGCAACCGGGCTCACCAACGGCACGACCTACACCTTCACCGTACGTGCGCACAATGTTGCTGGTGACTCTCTGGCTTCGGCTCCGTCGTTGGGCTTGACGCCGCGCAGCTTGCCGGCTGCACCAGGAGTGATCAACGGAACTGTTGGCGATCAATCGGTACAACTGGGCTGGAGTGCCTCCAGTGACAACGGTGGTTCGCCCATCACGGGTTACAAAGTCTTCCAGAGCCCAGGTGGTGCACAGGTGTGTAGCAACGTCATCGTCCCGCCAGCTGCTGCGCCGTCAACGAATTGCACTGTCTCTGGTTTGACGAATGGTTCGACCTACACCTTTACGGTCAAGGCGACGAACGTCGTCGGTGACTCCAATGCCTCGAGCCCATCAGCGACCTTCACGCCGCGGGCAGCACCTACTCAGCCGCTGAACGTGGTAGGGACCCCTGGCGATCAGTCCATCACCGTCTCGTGGAATCGCCCCGCCAACGATGGTGGGTCCGCGATCACGAGTTACACGGTCAATCAAGCCGGTGCGGGTCAGGTGTGCACTGTGGTTCCTGCAGCGCCGGCTGCCGAACCCGTAACCAGTTGCGTTGTATCCGGACTGACCAATGGGACGAATTACGCCTTCACGGTTCGCGCTGTCAGCAGCGCTGGGACTTCACAAAGTTCAACTTTGTCGAGCCCTGTTGGGCCTCGAACAGTAACAAGCGCACCGACGGGCGTTGTCTCAGCGCCTCGCAACGGCGGGGCTGATATTTCCTGGGTCCGCCCGACAAACGACGGTGGTGCCGCCCTAACCGGATACAAGGTTTTCGCAAGTCCGGGCAATGTGCAGGTCTGTACCGTGTACATACTCCCCCCACTATTGGCACCCTTGACAAGTTGTTCCGCCTCCTCATTGATCAACGGAACCGCTTACACGTTCGCAGTCAAGGCAACAAATAGCGCTGGTGACTCGGTTGCGTCACTTTCATCGAACGTTACGGTTCCCGATGGGATTGCGCCGGTTGCCAACTTACTCTCGCCACAAGGTGAAGGATTCCAAACTAGCCAGTCATTCCCGGTTTCATGGACCGCTTCGGATACATCTTCTGGAATCTCTGGTACGGAGATCTGGTACCAATCAATGTCATCTGGCGGGGGTGCACCTACCGCTTGGGCCAAGTGGGGACTGCTATCAAGCGCTCGCTCAGCGACTTTTACCGGTGCTAGTTTAGGCACACGCTACTGCTTCAAGGTCATTGCGACCGATTATGCTGGGAATCAAACTACGTCTCAGGTGCAATGCACGAGTGTTGTATCAGATTCGAGGAGCACATTTTCAACTCGTTCTGGTTTTGCGTTAACAACTGCAACCGGATACATAGGGTCAACCTACGAGCAGACGTCAACAGCAGGCGCCTTTCTTCAATCCGGAACTTATTCCGTTCGCCAGGTGGGAATTGTTGCAACTAAGTGTGTGACGTGTGGTTCCGTTGATGTCTATGTGGGGACATCACTCATGGGAACAATTTCGTTGTCGACTACTGGTGCGAATGTGAACGAATTATTGCTACTTCCACGATTTGCGACCACGAGAACAGGTCCAGTCAAGGTTATTTCCCGTGTGGCGGGGAAGGTAGTCCGCGTAGATGCAGTCGCCATAACAGCCTTTTAGGGCCAAGGTTGGCCCCATATTCTGGGAATTCTTGCGAGGACTTACCGAGGGGGGTGCCTGCCTAGGCGGGGCCCACCCCCTAGGCTTGCATGTAGGCACGCAGCCGTGCCACACCCGTACTCAAGGAGAAGTCTGTGAACCGCAGTGAATTGGTGGCCGCTGTTGCCGCAAAGACCGGTCAGAGCGCCAAGGACGTTGACGCTGTCCTCAAAGGTTTTGCCGATGTAGTTGCAAATGAACTGGGATCAAGCAAGAGCGGCAAGGTGAGTCTGCCTGGCTTCTTGACCTTCGAGACTGGATTCCGCAACGCCCGTACCGCCCGTAACCCTCAGACCGGTGCTGAGATCCAGGTTGCCGCCACGCACACCGCCAAGGTGTCAGCTGGCTCAAACCTCAAGGCTGCGGCACAAAAGAACAACTAAGTTTCACCCAGCACTTCTACGCGCCGTCAAGGGCGCTCATCGCTTAGGCGGTGAGGTCATCCTTGGCGGCGCGTTGCTGTGGGATGCCGTTGAGCAATTCCCGCACCTCGGACTCGCGATAGCGGCGGTGACCACCAAGCGTGCGGATGGCCGAAATCTTTCCAGCCTTGGCCCAACGGGTGACCGTCTTGGGGTCGACGCGGAACATCGCCGCCACTTCGGCAGGCGTGAGCAGGTTTTCTCCCTGGGACGAGTCGTGAACCATGGTGTAAATCCCCCTGTCATTGATTACTGTTGCCCATCCTGCCTTACCGGCTGTGAAACTTAGGTGCTTTTGGGCGAAAGTTCCGATCTTGGCGGAATTGTCTCGCCTGCCCTGAATGCGTAAAGGCGCCCTTTGAGGGTAGCCTTAGGAATGTTCCCGTAGCGGCCCATGAGGGTCACCTGAGCACATGAGGGGGTCGAGCCATGGGGCGCGGCCGAGCCAAAGCCAAGCAGACCAAGGTCGCTCGCGAGTTGAAGTACGCCTCCAGCGGGACCGATTTGGACGCCCTGCAGGCTGAACTTGCTCAGTCATCAACGCAAGCAAGCGCATCGTCTAGCGATAGCGAATCCGCTGATGACACTACCTATGAGTACGACGAGGACAACGAGGACAACGACTAAATCAGTTCGCGTAGTCGCCTTGTAGTTGAGCTGAACCGCCGCCGCCGCCCTTTGCGGGAGCATCCCCGAGTTCGCCGTTTTGGCGCTCGCGTATTTCACCGGTTACCCAGGCGCTAATTCCACGCTGAGCCAAGAGTGACACAGCGGCATCCACACTCTCGGGCGCAACGATCGCCATCATGCCGATGCCCATGTTGAGCGTCTTTTCCAACTCGACGCGGTCAACATCTCCTAGGTCGCCGATCGTGGTGAAAACCGCAGGTGGTGTCCACGTACCGCGACGAAGATCGGCGTGTAGGTGTGTGGGCAAAACTCGAGCCACGTTGGCAGCGATCCCGCCACCGGTGATGTGGGTGAACGCGCGCAGTTCAATTGAGGTGTCGCGGGCGAGAGCCAAGCAGTCCAGGGCAGGAGTTCAGAACCCAAGGTTCGACCAAACTCAGGAACATCGCGGTCGAGTTTCCAACCAGCGACAGTGAAAAAGACGTGGCGGGCCAGCGAGTAGCCATTCGAGTGCAGGCCGGTTGACGCCATGGAGATCACCACGTCGCCAGCACGAACGCGGTCTGGCCCCAAGAGCTGGTCAGCCTCAACAACGCCGGTGCCGGCTCCGGCCAAGTCGTATTCATCGGGCTCAAGCAAGCCAGGATGCTCCGCGGTTTCGCCACCAACAAGAGCGCAACCAGCCTTTTCGCAACCAGCGGCGATTCCGCTGACGATGGCCGCAATGCGTTCGGGCACTACCTTGCCAGTGGCGATGTAGTCGGTCATGAACAACGGCTCAGCGCCACACACCACGAGGTCATCAACGACCATCGCCACTAGGTCCAGCCCGATCGTGTGGTGAATATCCATGGCCTGGGCGATCGCCACCTTGGTGCCGACACCGTCAGTCGACGTAGCCAACAATGGCTTGGCATAGTTCTTTACGGCGGAGATATCAAACAAACCAGCAAAGCCGCCGAAGTCACCGACCACTTCGGGTCGACCAGTTGCTTTGATCGAAGCCTTCATTAAGGCGACGGCGCGCTCGCCAGCTTCTACATCGACGCCGGCTGCGGCGTACGAGGAGGTCATGGGCGACTCAGTGCATCGCTTGCACCGCCACCTACGAGGTCAATATCAACCAACGTGGTGGTTTCGGGGGTGTTCTTGGCCGTCAGTGCTGGTTCGGGAATTTCCACCGGGTAGACGCCATCAAAGCAGGCCCGACACAGATGGTCCTTCTTGATGGTTGTGGCATCAATGAGTTCCTCAAGAGAAACGTAGGAAAGCGAATCGGCTCCGATCGATGCCCGAATGTCATCCACCGTCAGCCCGTTGGCAATCAGTTCCGCGCGGCTAGCAAAGTCGATGCCGTAAAAACAGGGCCACTTGACGGGGGGAGACGAGATCCGCACATGGACTTCGGCAGCACCGGCTTCGCGCAACATACGAACGAGCGCACGCTGGGTGTTGCCACGCACAATGGAGTCGTCAACAACGACGAGGCGTTTGCCTTCGATGACATCGCGCAGCGGATTGAGCTTGAGACGAATACCGAGTTGACGAATGGTTTGGCTGGGTTGAATAAAAGTGCGTCCAACGTAAGCGTTCTTGACCAGCCCTTGCGCGTAGACGATGCCGCTTTCCTGTGAGTAGCCAATGGCGGCTGGTGTTCCAGACTCGGGGACGGGAATAACCAGGTCTGCTTCGACCGGGGCTTCGCGTGCGAGCCTGCGTCCGACTTCAACGCGCGCTTCGTTGACGCTGACACCGGCGATGGTGGTGTCTGGTCGAGCCAGATACACGTACTCAAACAGGCAACCCTTGGGTTCAGGTTCGGCAAAGCGCTGCGAACGCAAACCGTTTTCGTCGATGGCGATCAGTTCACCGGCTTCTATCTCGCGGACGAAGCTCGCGCCGACGATGTCCAAGGCCGCGGTTTCACTGGCCACCACCCAGCCGCGCTCAAGGCGACCGAGCACCATGGGGCGAATTCCTTGTGCGTCCCTGGCTGCGTACAGGGTGTTTTCATCCATAAAGACCAAGCAGAAGGCACCGCGCAGTTGGGGCAGCACCTCCATCGCAGACGATTCCATGGAGCGTTCTGGGTGAGCGGCCATCAAGGCCGCGATCAGGTCGGTGTCGTTGGTGGCTTTGGGAGTGGTGGAAAAACTCCCAGGGAAATTCAATTCCCCGGTGTTGCGCAAGTTATCGAGAATTTGTGCCAGGTCACCGGTGTTGGTCAAGTTGCCGTTATGGCCAAGAGCGATACTTCCGGTTGCTGTTGCGCGGAAGGTGGGTTGTGCGTTTTCCCATACCGATGCACCGGTCGTGGAGTAGCGCGTATGGCCGATCGCTAGGTGCCCACTGAGTGACTCGAGCATGCCTTCATTGAAGACTTGTGAGACCAAACCCATGTCTTTGTAAACGACAATTTGGTCACCATCAGAAACCGCAATGCCTGCTGATTCTTGGCCGCGATGTTGAAGTGCGTAGAGACCAAAGTACGTAAGTTTGGATACTTCTTCCCCCGGTGCCCACACTCCGAATACGCCACAAGCATCCTGCGGTCCCTTGTCGCCAGGGAGCAGATCGTGGTTGAGGAGCCCATCGCCTTTAGGCACATCCGCAGTCTACCGGCTAGCCCATGGGCATGGATGCCGCAGCCCGCCCAGCGTCGCCAAAACGACCTGGCCTCCTGGGCGCGCTGTCGCCACCTTCGCCCTGATCGTGGTCCTCGTCCTTGGCTGGCATGGGAACCACGTGCCCATCGCTGAGGATGATGCCGTCTTCAAACCGGGCTTCGATTGCGCCACCACCAAATTGCTGCTCATACAAGTCTGCGTAGACCCCACCGTGGGTAAGGAGCTCGTCATGCGATCCATGCTCGACGATTCGGCCGTCGTTGACGGCAAAGATCACATCAGCCGAGCGAATCGTGGACAGTCGGTGGGCGATGGCGATTGTGGTGCGGTCCTTCATCAGGGGCTTTAACGCCGCTTGAACGAGGCGCTCGTTGGTGGTGTCCAGGGCTGAGGTGGCTTCGTCAAGGATGAGGATGCGGGGATTCTTCAAGACCACGCGCGCGATGGAGAGTCGTTGCTTCTCACCACCGCTGAGGCGATAACCGCGTTCACCAACCATGGTGTCGTAGCCCTCATCAAAGGTGAGGATTCGGTCGTGAATTTGAGCCGCTCGGGCGGCCGCCTGAATCTGCTCCTCGGTGGCTTCGGGGTTGGCGTAGCGCAGGTTCTGGTTGATGGTGGCGTGGAAGAGATAGCTCTCCTGGGTGACCACTCCGATGGCGTCGGCCAGTGAGGTGGCTTTGAGGTCACGGACGTCGTGACCATCAATGCGCACAGCGCCTTCGGTGACCTCATACAGGCGAGGAACCAAGTAGGAAATGGTGGTCTTACCCGCACCGCTGGGGCCGACGAAAGCCGCGAGCATGCCGGGCTCAATGGTGAAGTCCACGCCCTTGAGGGCATAGGTCGGTTCGCCCTTTTTAGGTTTGGGATCGTAAGAAAAGCGAACCGCGTCAAATTCGATACGACCTTTGACGGGTTCGGGAAGGTCTATCGCATCCTCTTTATCAACGATGTCTGCTTCAACGTCGAGGTAATCAAAAATGCGGTTGAACAACGCAAGCGAACTCGAGATTTCCGTTGTGCTTTGCAGGAGTTGGCCTAAGGGGAAGAAGAGTCGGGTCTGTAGTCCGGTAAATGCCAGGATAGTTCCGGCGGTGATGACGATTCCACCAGTGTTGACGTAGCCGGTGACGATAAACACGGCGACGGGCAAGACGGAAAAGAACGATGAGACCACGATGAAGAATCCGCGGCCGACAATTTGTTGTTTGACTTGAAGGCGGGCCAGGATCGAACTTTGTTTGCGGTAACCATCGGAAGCACCAGCCTGCTGACCGTTGGACTTGGCGAGCAAAACCCCCGAGACACTCAGAGATTCCTCAGTAATAGCTGACATATCAGCCAAGGAGACTTGAGTAGCGGCACTGACGCGACGCCGGTATTTGCCCACCACAGAGGTGAGCCAAATAAAGACCGGCAAGATGATCAACGAAACGACGGTGAGTTGCCAGGACAAGATGATCATGGCGATGACCGTGGAGATCAGGACGACGACGTTGCTGACGTACGTCGCTGCCGTGTCGCTGACAACGGTTTGTAATCCGCCGACGTCGTTTTGTAGCCGCGATTGAATTTCGCCGGTGCGAGTTCCGGTAAAGAACTTCAGTGACAACGATTGCAAATGATCAAAAAGCTTGGTGCGCAGATCACGCAGAACGGCCTGGCCAATTCCAGCGGTTAAGTAGGTCTGCCATAGCCCCAGGAGCGCACCAACAATGGTGAGCCCCACCAGCTCAAGACTGATCTTCCAGAGCAGGTCAATATTCGGCAGTTCCGAGGCGGGAAACAGGGCCTTGTCGATGAGATTGCGGATGAGTAAAGGCGTTAAGATGCTCAGCGCGCCGCTGATGATCACGATCGCCGAGACGATGCCCAAGCCCACTTTGTGGGGTCGAAAGAGCGCGATAACGCGCGGAATGGTGCCCGGTGGCACCGCGGAGTTTTCGGGAAGGATGTCAGGACCCATCAAGGATCGCGGTCCTCCACTGGACGGTCGCGCTCCCATGGGTTGGCTCATAAGGTTCAGGGTATTCCTGATGGCGAAACCACGCCCACTCAGGCAAGCCAGCCGGTAGGGTGGCTCTCCCAAACTGTCTGGAGACCCTGTGACTAATCGTCAGCCCCTTGATTTCACCGATCCGCGGGACAACGTCTATGCCTTCGCCAAGATGTGGGGCAGCTTTGCGCCTGAGCCACATATCGCGACCTTCCACGGAACGATGTTTGCCTCCATCGGCACCGACCGGCTGTTGCCGGTATTTGGGTTTGCCGGCACCGGTGTCACCAAAGTCAAGATGCTCGACAACGGTCACGTACTCATGCGCGGCAAGGAAACCGGGTTTTTTACCGACCTAGAAACCGGTGTTCCGATGAAGACGTGGGACAACCCCTTCACGGGGGAGACGGTTGAGGTGTACGAATTCTTTAACGACACGATCGGTGCTGAGCTCACGCTGGAGCTCCCCAAGTTGCATGTGGGCGACAACCCTGATGCGGCCGTTCACATGAACTTTCGTCCGGGAAACGATGACCCGGAAACCATCCCGCACATTTTGCCGTGGGAGGTGTACGGCGATGAAGTGTTGCTCGAGTGGGACTACACGCACTCCTACTCCAACCCGGTCACTCCTACACTGTGGCCGAAGGCATCGACGGGTCCGTGGATTAACCCCAGTGAGCACTTCACCATCTACACGTCGTTAGCCGAACTCGAAGACCGTGATCTGCCCTCTGCTCACTTCCGCGCGGGCTTCTCGCGGCTCTCGCCGTGGTGGCCATGGATGCGCATGGGTGGCAGCGGCGTGGAAGGCGTGCTCTTTGGCCGGATGTTCTCGCGCACCACTCACCGTGGCATGGACGACGTTCCGCGTCCGATCCTGGATCGCATCATGGAACGCGATCCGTCGTACCTGGAACTGCCTGACGATTGGAATGCCGGAAAGGTCTTGACCACGTGGGAGGCCTACGCCCGCGATGTTCCACCCGAGGTCTAGACGCTGGCCTGGCGCTTCTTCGTTTGTTCTGAATCGCGATCCCAGAATTGGCGAGCAGCAAACCCATCGCGGCGCAAGAAGTGTTCGGTGAGCGAGATGCGATCCGGGCGAAGGCGGAGCAACATGCCGTTCGGCACGGTGTCTGACGGGCGGCCGACTTCCCAATTGGATGCTGGGTACTTAAACACCGTCATGCCGTGTTCCCAGTCCGGCGTTCCCGGTTCGAGCAGTTCGCCTTTGCCAAACATTTGAATGCCGAACGCGCTCGCCCAACCAGCCATCGGGTTTGCCACAGCCAAGGACATTCGAGGATCGCGCTGCAGCGCCTTAATCTTGGGGCTATTGGGTTGCGGGTACACGTAGATGTCTAATTCCTCAGAGTAAAACTCCACGGGACTGCAGATCGGACCGTTCTTACCGTTCGTGGCCATGTAGCCGATGTTGGTCAACGTCAGCACGCGCTCGATGCGAGCTTCGAGTTGTTCGCGGGGAAGTTGTTCGGTCGGGCGATTTTCTAAATCAAGCCACTTGTGTGCCTTACTCATGTTGGTGCCTCCAGGTTCTGCGACGTTTGTCTACAGAGGGATTGAGCGGCCGGTGCTTGTGCATCCGATCCGCCCACGACGCTAGAGGATCGCGCCGAGTTTGACTCGTTGAACGATTAAGTCAGCGGTAGTAGGGCCGACAAATCAGCGCGCGTGCCGCTGACGATGACCTGGTGTGCTTCCACAGCGCCAGCCCACTGGGCGCGCCCGGTTGCCAACCGAATCCAGGTCAGGGCATCGGTCTCAATGGTGTTCGGTGGCGTGCCACGGGTGTGGGCGGGGCCGTCGACGCACTGAATCGCAGCAAACGGAGGTACTCGCACCTCCACACTTTTACCCGGCGCCTTGTCGTAGAGGCGATCTAAGAAAACTTGTACGACGATGCGTTGGGCTTCGGGCGGAATGATCGGACCAGCGCCGGCAGCCTGCGTGAGATCCGTGGCTAAGACGGTGAGTGCGATGAGTTGTTCAAGCGGAGCACGATCACTGAGGGCTTGAAGTTGTTGGTCGAAGAGTTCGTGTGAAGCACGTTCATCATCGCTGTGGTCCGCAAGCCAGATGCGTACATTCGGTTTGAGTTGCGCGAGAGCATTAGCAATGCCGTGATCGTCATACCGGCGCGGCAGCATGGTTAGTGGTCAAACAATGCAGGAAGCGTCGCGGTGTGGACTTCACGGAGCGTGT
>JAPLBW010000009.1 GCA_026392555.1 Actinomycetota bacterium | reverse complement strand
GCCAACATCTTGAAGTACCACGTCGTTGCCTCTGACATCACGCCGGACAAGTTGGCTGGACAGTTCACGACCCTTAATGGCGCACCAATCACGGTTGCAGGTTCTGGGCAGACCTTCACGGTCACCACCACTACTCCTGGAAACGTCTCCAACATCGTGTGTGGAAACGTCAAGACGGCTAACGCTCGCGTTTACGTGATCGACACCGTCCTGCTTCCTGCTGCATAGTCAGTCCACAGTTAAGGGGCCACGAGAAAGATCGTGGCCCCTTAACTTTTGTCCGGCATTAGGCGGATGGTCGCCAGCCATCATGGAAAGACACTCGGTGCATCAGGCGGTGGGTCATGCCAAAGTCAAAGATTCCACGGTGGATCGTTGCGTAGTTGTCCCACAGGACCAGCGAATTGGGCTCCCAGTGCCAGCGGCATTGGAACTCAGGCCGGGTCTGGTGGGCAAACAAGAAGTCCAGGACGGCTCGGCTTTCGCGCTCCGTCATTCCCACAATTTCACGCGTCATGAGTTCAGAGACGAACAACATCTTTCTCCCTGATTCGGGATGAGTGGCCACAACAGGCTGCTCCGTGGGAGGCAAAGCAGCACGCATCGCGATAACTCCACCGCCCATGGTGTCGAGCATGTTGTGCAGCCCCTTAGTTGCCACATCGTGAATTGCGGTTAACGGATCAACAAACGACTTCCACGAATCGCTCAGCGCTTCGTAAGCCGCGTACGCGTCTGCCCAGACAGTGTCACCAGCAGCAACAGGAACATCGAGTGCATAGAGCAGCGAACCACGGGTGGGGTTTTCCCGGAACGAACTGTCGGCATGCCAGTTGATGTCGCTTACTGGTCCTTGATACATGTCGGGGTATTCCTGCACCCAGACGCCTGGGTGCTCATCAAGGCTTGGCGCGTACCCCTCGGTTTGCACTTCGCCGAAGCGCTTTCCCAACGCTAGGTGCTGCGCTGGCGTTAATTCTTGGTCGCGAAAGAACAAAGCTTGGTAATCAATCCATGCAGCGCGCAATTGGGAAAAGAGCTCATCGTTGTCAATGGCGTCAGCAACTTGCACCCCACTGATCAGGGCACCAAAAGAGCCGGTCATCGGTCGAGCCGTAAATCCTTCGTATGTCTTGCCTGCGATCGGTGTGATATCTGTCAGCGCCGAAGACATGGGTGGCTCCCTAAATTACGCACAATCCGACCACCGTGGTCGTGTGCGACGACCGTATGACCGCGTGCCTACGGTTGTCCACCACCTTTGACAGTTAAGACACGCGCTCACGCCTCGCCGGCCATTAAACGCGCCGAAACCCTCCACCTTTGGCACGATGAAACAACCTTCACGGCTCGGGAATAGGACACCATGTTTGATTTTCTTGTTCAACCGATCGCCATTGCTAGCGCAGTGATCTTGGTTGTCCTCCTGGGCCTGTATTTCAAGGCCGGCCGTTACATGCCGTGGACCGCATTCTCAGCAACCCCCGCCTGGATTCGAGGTGGCATTTATTTCTCGATCTGTTGGTTGCTCTCCTACTTCAGCGGTGGTCTAGAGAAAATTCTCACCTCACCACTGTGGACTCAAGCCAATCTCGACAACTCTTCCTGGATTGCCTACACCGCGCTGTGCTTCGGCTTCATCTTTATGGCCTACAGCGTGCTGTGGGTTCGCTTTACCGTTCGGTTCAATCGCCCGAAGTACAACGGGTCTGCCATTGTCTTTGGCATCTTGTGGGGTAGCAGTAGTGGTCAGCTGTTTCTTGCCACGTGGCTCATTGCCACCAAAGCTGTTTCCGGAATCGACGCCACCTGGGTGAACAAGCCAGTGCTGGCGTGGGTGATTGCCTGGAGCCTGATGGGCATCTGGCAGCCGAACTTCCATGGGATCTACTGGGATCACTACATCGCCCCAGAACACGACACCGCCCTGACGCAAAAGGTCAAGGCCTTGGGTTGTCACGTCCCCAACCTGATCATCACTTTGATTTACCTGGCGCTGTACCAAAACTTTGCGGTCTTCGTCCTGCTCCAGATCATTGCGTGTGTTTCCGCGACAACGGGAATGCACTACCCCGCCCCATGGGCCAAGTCCGCCCCACATGACTTCGCTGAGCGAACCCAGGGAACCAAGATTCCGCGCTGCACGGGCTACGTCAGCGAGGACTACACGACAGATCCCTACACACCATTCCACCCAGGATGGAAGGGCACGGCCACATCGGTCAGTTCTTAACTTTCCGTTCGAGCTTTAGTCAAACGCTTAGCGAACTCTTTGCCGCCTACTGCAGCGAGTTCGTCAAAGTCGCCAACGATGACTAACTGATCGCGTGCTCGTGACATGCCTACGTACAGGAAATCACGGGCAGTCTCTTCATCATGAAATCCATTAACCGCTAGAACTACGATCGGGCGGTCCAGGCCTTTAAAGCCCCCAACGGTGCAATAGAAGTGCTCATCCTTGCTCCAAAATGCGTCCCAGTAACCATCAGTCCCTTCGCGAGCTTTCAAATCGCGCTGCATGTGGTGCTGGCTCTTAGTCGTCAAAAGGACAACGTCTCCCCCATCAAATCCCTCCTCCAAGAACTTGAACACCTCATGTTCTGCGATCTGCTCCATGTCTTCCTCAGGACCACATTGCACAAACTTCACGGGTGGTCCATCAATTCCTTCCGCTTCCATGGGCTTGGCCACCACCGAACGAACAAATTCAGCAATCTGCCGAGTGTTTCGAACATTTGCGTCCAACACGAATCGAGGTAAGCCCAGGTCAAGCTCGCCATCCCGACCAAATACCCCTTGGTCTTCGTCGCCAAAGACAAAAAGGCCACCCTTTTCCTGATCACGCAGTGTCCCCAGCAGGGTCCGAACCCATTGGGGTTCAAAATCCTGTGCTTCATCGATCACCAGCGAGTCAAACTTCAGAGCTATCGGGCGCTCCTTGATAACACCGCTAAACGATTCGAAGAATTCACGATCCCAGAAGTCAGTATCGGGCGCCTCAGGAATTTCCACACCCCATGACCGTCCCAGTGAGTGGATGTTCTCCACCGTCACTCGCTCACCAACTTCAGTGGGCCACGTAGCGACTTCTTTGCTTAGCCATTCCCTCAGTCCGCGGTTAAAGCACAACAGTCCCACGGATTCGCCTGCTTCTGCGAGGAATTTAACTTGATGTAGGGCGGCCCAGGTTTTTCCGCTACCAGGACCACCCACCACCTGGAAGCGCCGAACTTCCCGCATTGCTCGTAAAGCTCGCGCTTCGGTACGTGTCAGCCGCTCCACCTGATCATCGTTTGCTGCGCGCAGTGCTGCAACCTTCTCGCGGAAATTAAATGCACCCACTAGAACCTTGCTGGCGTCCGCTACCCATTCCTCATCCGGGATTGTGCCGACGTCGTCAGTAAAATTCTTCATTGCGAACTCGATGCGGTAAGCCAATGAATTCATGTCATTCTTGGTCAATGTCAATTCAGGCAAAATCTCCGGAGTGCGCAAGCGAGCTGTATCCGCGGTGTCAAGAAACAACACAAAGTGCCCCTTGAATACATTCCTGGGAATGCCTGCATTGTTGAGCAGGTACTCATTCATCAAATATTTGGCATTTCTAGCCTGCTCAACGGGATGAATTTCCCCTGGACCCGTGGGATGACGTTGCCACCACGCACCATTCTCAAACCAGATCTCGCCTGCTTTGACTTCAATGACGATGAAGCCCACCCCAGGCCACAAGATAATGAAATCCGCTTCGCGATCATTGCGCTTTCTATCCATGAACCACACGCTGTGCAGAAGGACGGCTTCGGCTGGTAGCTGGGCTCGAAGTGCCTTAAAGGCGCGTTCTTCACCAGAGTTTTCAAATACGGGTTGCTCTGGGATGCAGCGTGCAGGCATTACTCCCCCTCATTCAGCGAACAACAACTACATCGGCCACGTCAGGCTGATGTCTGACGCATCTTTGCCACGCTCTTCGAGCCAGGCCTTGAAATCCACGGCCCACTCACGATGCCACGACGCTTGAGACGTCATCATCTCATCAAGTGCGACTTCACCCAGGCTCCCCAACTCCACCAAGTTGAACATCACTTCAACGGCGGCCTTGGCGTCAGCCATGGCTTCGTGAGCATCCTCAACACTGAGTCCAAATCGCGAAACAGCATCCGCAAGACGCTTCTTGCCGGGGCGATACCTCTCGAGTTGTCGCCAAATCACCAACGGGTCAAGGACTACCCCGATGGCGCCGATCTCGACTCCGTGTCGATCGGCCTCGTGCCAGATAAAGGGGATATCGAAGGCCGCGTTGTAGGCCACGACCGGCAATCCATTGTCCCAAGCAGCACGCAGTTGAGTCACAATCTCGCGCACGGCAACAGGTGCCGCTTGGCCTTCGGCAGCCACCCGCTCATTGGTGATGCCGTGCACGGCCGTTGCCTCGGCGGGAATGGCGATACCTGGATTCACTAGCCATGAATGCGCCGACAGAATCGAATCCTGACTCATCGCGACCACAGCAGCCGAAACGATCCGATCCGACGAGGGGCTGATGCCAGTGGTTTCGAGGTCGAAACCAACGAACGTACTAGGCCACGTCACAGCAACTACTTCCTTGAAGTGCTCAGTCGCGCAAGCGAAGGAATCCGTGATCCCGACGTTGTTGTTGTTCCCCGAGCGGCGGCAACCTTGTCTAGGGCTTCACCCAAGCGCTTCTGGGCTTCGGCAAAGGCGGTCAGGTCGCCACGTCGCAAGGCAGCTTGGGCATCGTCATAGGCCTTCGTGGCGGCATCCAGCGCTTGGTCCAAGGTCGTAACCGTGGACGGAGGTGTGACGACGGTTCCTGAATCCGTTTCATTGGCGTTCGAGTTGCCGGTGTCACCAAGGAAGATGCTGCGCAACGCTTGGTCCAACGTATCTGCCATCGCAGTACGCGAACCGAACGAAACGGCGACCTTACGCAATAGCGGGAACGAGTCAGTTTGCGAAGCTCGTACGTAGATCGGCTCCACGTAGAGCAAACCGCCACCAACAGGAAGACTCAGCAAGTTGCCAATCTCCACGTCGGAACCACCACGACGAAGCAACGAAAGTTGCGACGAGATCAGGGGGTCAGACTCAATGTTGTTCTGCACCTGCACCGGACCCGGGATGGTGGTGTTCCGTGGCAATTCCAGCACCCGAATCTTGCCGTAATTTGGTCCAGGTTCAGCATTGACCGCCATAAAGGCCGCCAAGGTCTGTCGGTTGTTGGGTGAGAACGTTGAGGTCAACGAGAACGCCGACTTGGCCGTTCCAGGCATCTTCAACGTCAAGTAGTACGGAGGCTGTGGCTGACCCTCACTGATTTTGGTCGGGTCATTGGGGATCGTCCAGAAGTCTTGTCCGCTATAGAACGCCAGGGCATCTTGCACGTGATAGCGCGAGTACAGCTCTCGCTGCACCTTGAACAAGTCTTCGGGATAACGCACGTGCTGCAAGAGCGCAGCTTCAATTTCCGAACGTGGCTTGATGGTGCCGGGGAAGGCTGCAGCCCACGACTTAAGCACGGGGTCTTTGGTGTCCCATTCATACAACGACACCGTTCCGTCGTACGCGTCAACGGTTGCCTTTACGGAGTTGCGGATGTAGTTCACATCCGTACCCGCTTGAGCTTGAACGAACTGCGAATCGGCCGTGATGGAGTCGGCGATTGCTTCACCCAACTGAGTTCGAGTGGAATAGGGGTAGCCATTCGTGGTGGTGTAAGCGTCAACCACCCACACGATCTTTCCGTTGACCACTGATGGGTACGGGTCACTATCGAGAGTTAGCCAAGGGGCGACCTTCTTCACGCGATCCCTTGGGTTGCGCTCATACAAAATCTTGGATTCTGAATTGACCAAGTTTGACAGCAGGATGTTGCCCTCTTGGTACCTGACGGCAAAGACCAGCTTGTTGAACAGCGAACCTACCGGGACACCGCCCGTGCCTCCGTAGGTGTTATTTCGTTGTCCGTTGGCGCTGGCGTCGTCTGGGTAATCCAGTTCCTGGGGTACTGATCCGGCCGGGCCACCCACGATGGAGTAGATCGGCGAGTTCTCGCCGAAGTACACCCGGGGCTGCTTGATGTCGAGCGCTCCCTTGGGCGGAATGTTACTCTCGAAGAACGCCGGCGCTCCATCGGAATTAGCCGTATTGCTGAAGGCGCTGGTAAAGCCAAACCCATGCGTGAACACCGTGGTGTTGTTGATCCAGTTGCTTTCCGGAATGCCCGCGAGGTTGATCTCACGCAGCGCGACTAGCGAGTCCCGCTGCTTGCCATTGATCTTGTATCGGTCAACATCCAACGTGTCAGCAAAGGAGTAGTACCCACGAATTTGCTGTAACTGATTGAACGTCGGCGGAACGATGGAGGGGTCCAGAAGGCGTGCGTTATTAATTGTTGATCGGTCCGCAGCAATGGCCTTGGCTGTTGTCTTGTCCTTGGCCTGATATTCCTGCTTTTCAATACTCGTGAGGTCGTACGCACTCAACGTCGCATCGATGTTGCGTTGGATGAAGGGTTGTTCCTTGGTGGCCTGGCTGGGGTTGACCTGGAAAAAATGAAAAAAAGCGGGATACAGCGAACCAATCACGATCGCGGAGAACACCAAGAGACCAACAGCTGCTAACGGCAGTGCCCACGTGCGGCGGAACACGTTGAAGATAAACAGCCCCGCAGTAATAACGGCGATAAACATCAAGATGTTCTTCGCCGGTAAAACCGCGTTGATTTGCGCGTAGTTAAGCCCAGTGAACAGCGAATTGGGGGTCACCTCCAGCTGGAAGCGGTCAAACCAATAGGCCACGGCCTTGAGCAGCATAAAAATGCCTAGCAATACCGATATGTGCGCGGTGGCCGCAGGAGTAAAGCGCTCGCCTGGAGTTTGCAGACGAATTCCGCCGTAGATGTAATGCACAACCAGGGATAGCAAGATGGAAAGAACCAAAACGGCAAAACCAAAACCCAGCAGGAAGCGATACCACGGCAGGTCAAAAGTAAAGAACGAAATATCGCGCCCAAATTGTGGATCTTTGGTTCCAAAGTCAACGCCATTTCGCCACAGCAGATAGGTGCCCCACTGTGTGGCCGCCGAGGTACCCCCGATCAATAACAAACCAGCGGCGGCGGCAATCAGGATCGCCCGACGGAAAGGCTCAAGAGCCACGCGATACCGGTCGAGGTTTTGCTGCTCGAGCGAAAGTCCCCGAAACACCGGGCGAATGCGATAAGCGATCCAGGCATTGAGTAACACTACGAAGGCCAACAGCAAACCAAAGACAAAGAACAAGCCAACCCTGGTAATCAACTGCGTGGTGAACACAGAAGTGAAATTCACCGAGCGGAACCACAAGATGTCCGAGTAGAAACCAGCGAAGCTGGAGAAGGCGATCACCAGGACGGCAACGATCACCAGTGTCGGGAACAGGACCCCGCCTCGGCGGCGGCCAGGTGCGCTTGGGGAGTCGGAAAGGATGGGTTCACCAGAGGGGGGAAATGACATGACACCAACCTACGACACACTGGAGACATGAGCACACCGCTAACCCATGCCGTCCAGCAAGTTGAGGAGTTCGTCGCCCGCGACGGCTGGGACCAGACCCCCCGAATGTTTGCACTGGCGTGGGCCAGTGAACTGGTCAGCACCGAGCCGGATCTAGCTGAGGAATTAG
>JAPLBW010000002.1 GCA_026392555.1 Actinomycetota bacterium | reverse complement strand
CACCCCGATCACCTAGCTGCCGGCGAAGCAGCCATCCAGGCGATCTATCCCGACGCACGCAATCCCTTTGCGCATCCCGCCTTGCTCAATGACGAAGGCTTGGAAGCGTGGACCGTTCGCGAAGTGTGGCTCATGGCTGATGCCAACCCCAATCACTGGGTGGACGTCAGCGCACACTTAGACACCAAGTTCGCCGCACTCGATGCCCACGCATCGCAGACGGCACACATGGATGACATGCGAGGGATGATCACGCAGTGGATGAAACTTGGGGCAGAAACCGCTCGAGCCAATGGCATGGAATTGCCAGCTGAAGCAGTCGTTGAATCATTCCGCGTTGTCACGACGGGCTGAGTTAGGTCGGGTCGACCGCTCCACCAGTCCACAACACAGCGATGACAATGTTGAGCAGCGTTAAACCGCCGATGATGGCCCACACTGGAAGCGCAACCGTGGCCTTCTTGCGGTTAATGACGATCAGCACAGCGATCACCAGTGTGAGCACTAACTTCACAGCCACCTTGACCTGATCAACCTCAAGACCTTGCATCTCGCGCAGACCCACCAGCAAAATTCCGGTCACCAGCTGTACCAGAACACCATGGAACATGGCGTTGTTGATGACTTTTTCTCGCGCCGTCATTTGGACGAAGAAGCCACCAAACAAGCTGGCAAGTCCGATGAAGTGAACGACGAGCACGATTTCGCGAAGAATATCCATGCATAAAGGGTAGCCACACCGCCACGCAAATCACGATGTGGCGCGCGAATTACTCCTTCAGCGCCAAACTCCATAACTGCTCAACCTCGGCAGGAGTGGGCTTCCACTCATAAGCCGCAACGTTGGCTTCCACCTGCGCCACGGATGTCGCTCCCGCGATAATCGAACTCACCGGGCGGGTCATGGCCAAGACTCCGATAGCCAACTCGAGCAAGGTGCGACCGTTTTCGCTCCCCCACACACTCAACGCTTCGATGACATCAAGCTGCTGGTCGGTCACTAAGGCTTGTCGATCCTGGAGTCGACCATCCGTGGGCCAGGCTTGATCGCGACGAACCTTTCCGGTCAACAATCCGCTGGCTAACGGAAAGAAAGGTAAGACTCCCAAGCCATAGTCGATAGCGGTCGGAAGCAGTTCGTCCAAGGCTTCGGCCTTGAGTAACGGCATCACCGGCGGCGCGAATCTGCTCGGTCGAGAATTGTGAGTTGCCGATGTAGCGAACCTTTCCCTCGACCACCAGCTCGTGGAGAGCTAGAAGCGTCTCCTCAATCGGCGTGGAGGTATCAGGGGAATGCATTTGATACAGGTCGATGTAGTCAGTGCCCAAGCGTCGAAGTGACTGCTCGACCGCAAAGCGGATGTAGGTCCGCCCTCCGTAGGCCCCAAGGGCAGGGTCGTAACCCATCGGCATCGAGTCGTGGCCAAATTTCGTCGCGATGACTACATCGGCTCGACGCTTCGCCAGCGCCCGACCAAGAAACTCTTCGGACTTTCCACTGTCGCCGTACACATCAGCGGTGTCAAAGAAGAAAATCCCGCCCGCAAGCGCAGCATCCACCACCTCGCGCGTTCGCTCTTCATCAATGCGCCAACCAAAGTTGTTGCAACCCAAACCCAAGCCGGAGATAAAGCACTGTGATTGCCCAAGATTGCGCGTTCTCATGCCGAGATCCTCACCATGGGATGACATCGCCGTTGTAGCGACGAAATGTTCCAGAGTCAGACATCGTGAACCCACTGATCAACGACCGCAAGCCGGCCACACTCTCATCAACATCCACATCGCCGCCACCCAAGCCCATGCGGGTACGCACGTACCCAGGACACATGATCGCTACAACGATGTCGCGGTCTTGCACAGTGCGAGCAACGATGGTCATCGCCTTATTAAGGGCAGCTTTGCTCGTGGTATAGGCCATGGCAGTTCGATCACTTCCGCCGATGGAGCCAGCACCACTGGACAACGTGACGATCATCCTTTTCGCACTAGCGGCGACGTTGTCTACCAATGCCTCCGTGACGTTGACAGTCCCCAAGGTGTTAACGCGCAATACATCGGCCCACACATCTAGGTCAACCGTGCCGAATCGCTGCTTCTGGATGTTTTCCACGAAGGGCAACGGGCCAAATGTCCCCGCATTGTTGATCAACAGGTCAATCGGTTGGCCATTCAAGCGTTCGGCGAACGCTCGCACGCTTTCCGCGTCACCGATTTCCAGCTGTTCAACCCGCAGGTTGGGGTGAGCCGCAACCACGGCTGCCAACTCATCGGAAATATCCATGCTGCGAACAGTGGCGATGACATCCCAGCCATCAGCTAAATATTGACGGGCCAGCTCAAGCCCAATACCGCGATTGGCACCCGTCACACACATGACCGGATTACCGCTCATGACTACTCCCATTCAATGGTGCCCGGCGGCTTACTAGTGATGTCCAACGTGACGCGATTAACGTCGCGCACTTCATTGGTGATTCGCGTGGAGATGCGGGCCAGCACGTCATAAGGCAATCGAGACCAGTCCGCAGTCATGGCGTCTTCGCTAGACACCGGTCGCAGGACGATCGGGTGGCCGTAAGTGCGGCCATCGCCCTGTACTCCGACGCTGCGAACGTCAGCTAACAACACCACAGGGCACTGCCAAATGTCGCGATCTAAGTCAGCGGCTGTCAATTCCTCACGAGCAATCGCATCAGCTTCACGCAAGATCGCCAAACGCTCTTCGGTGATAGACCCAATGATGCGAATCGCCAGTCCCGGCCCGGGGAACGGGTGGCGCCAGACAATCTCGGGCGGAAGTCCTAACTCAAGACCCACGGCGCGGACTTCATCCTTAAACAAGGTGCGCAACGGCTCAACCAAGGAGAACTGCAAGTCATCAGGTAGACCACCCACGTTGTGGTGACTCTTAATGTTGGCCGTTCCGCTACCGCCACCAGATTCCACGACATCTGGATAGAGCGTGCCTTGAACGAGGAATTCGACTTCGTCACCCTGCTCGCCGGCCTCCGCAACGACTTCGCGAGCGGCTTGCTCAAAGACGCGGATAAATTCGCGGCCAATGATCTTGCGCTTGGTTTCCGGGTCACTGACATCAGCGAGAGCTTCAAGGAATCGTTCCCGAGCATCAACAACCTTGAGTTTGATGCCGGTGGCCGCAACATAGTCGCGCTCGACTTGTTCGGCTTCGCCCTTGCGCAACAAACCATGGTCAACAAATACGCACGTGAGTTGGTCCCCCACCGCTTTGTGAACGATGGCAGCGGCAACCGCTGAATCCACGCCACCACTGAGGCCACAGATGACCGCCTTTGACCCGACTTGTTGCTTGATCAGTGCAACCTGGTCATCAATGACGTTGCTCATCGTCCAGTTCGGTGCAATTGCGGCGATGTTATAGAGGAAATGCTCCAGGATCGTTTGACCGTGTTCGCTGTGCATGACTTCGGGGTGGAATTGCACTCCAGCCAAACGTCGATCGAGGTTTTCAAAGGCCGCGACGGGGGCGCCCTGGGTCGTAGCGGTTACGGTGAATCCATCGGGAGCGGTATGCACCGCATCGCCATGTGACATCCACACATTCAGCGAGGAACTCAGTGAGTCAAAGAGGGCGGACTTCGGCTCGGTCACCGTCAGTGCCGTACCGCCGAACTCACTTACGCCGGTTTGTGCGACGGTGCCGCCCAAAGCCGCAGCCATCGTTTGGAAGCCGTAGCAAATACCAAATATCGGGATACCTGCGGCAAAGACGCCCGCATCAATGGACGGTGCGCCGTCGGCATACACGCTGGCCGGACCACCGGACAAAATCACGGCGGCTGGATTCATTGCGGTTAACTCAGCGGCCGAGATGGTGTGGGGGACGATCTGGGAAAAGACCTTCGCCTCGCGTACTCGACGCGCAATGAGCTGCGCGTACTGCGCTCCAAAGTCAACAACGACGACGGTGGGCTGGTCTGACGAAGTCACGACACCGATCCTAGAGTTTGGCCAAATCCAACGAGCACATGCGTCTGAGAAAAATCAGTTGCCTTGGTAGTTCGGGGCTTCCACTGTCATTTGGACATCGTGTGGGTGACTCTCACGAAGCCCGGCGGCCGTAATGCGAACAAAACGTCCTCGGTCTTGCAATTCAGGAATGGTGGACGTTCCGGCATAGCCCATTGATGCACGCAAGCCGCCCACCAATTGGTGCGCAACAGCAGCCAGGGGTCCGCGATAAGGAACTTGACCTTCGACGCCTTCGGGAACGAGCTTGTCTTCACTCAACACATCGTCTTGGAAGTAACGGTCCTTGCTGTACGAGCGTCGAGTACCGCGCGATTGCATGGCACCCAGCGAGCCCATGCCGCGGTAGGACTTGAACTGCTTGCCGTTAATAAAGATCAAATCGCCAGGGGTTTCGTCGCAACCGGCGAGCAAGCTACCCAACATCACGGTGTCAGCGCCAGCGACCAAGGCCTTCGCAATGTCGCCGCTGTATTGCAAGCCACCATCGCCGATGACCGGAACGCCAGCGGCGCGCGCAGCCAAGGACGCTTCGTAAATAGCGGTGACCTGTGGCACGCCCACTCCGGCCACAACACGGGTGGTGCAGATCGAGCCAGGTCCCACTCCGACCTTGATGCCATCGGCACCAGCATCGATGAGAGCTTGCGCACCGGCCCGGGTAGCGATGTTTCCACCGACAATGTCAACGGCTGTATCACGCTTGAGGCGAGCGACCATCTCCAGCACGTCTTTGTTATGCCCGTGGGCGGTGTCAACCACGATGAAGTCAACGGCTGCGTCAATCAAAGCGCGTGCTCGCTTATAGGAATCTTCGCCGACACCAACGGCGGCACCAACGACCAGCCGTCCGGCTGAATCCTTCGTCGCCAAGGGGTACTTGTCCGACTTTTCAAAATCCTTGACCGTAATCAACCCACGCAACAGACCAGCATCATCGACCAGCGGAAGCTTTTCAATCTTGTTCAACGCGAGCAGACCCATCGCGTCATCGCCAGAAATTCCCACTGGACCAGTGACCAGCGGCATCGGTGTCATGACGTCGCGCACACTGCGAGACATATCGGTTTCAAAACGAATGTCACGATTCGTCACGATGCCCAGGAGCAATCCTGATTCATCGATGACGGGAACACCGCTGATGCGGTAGCGGCCGCACAATTCGTCCACATCAGCCAAGGTGTCATTTGGGCCACAGGTCACCGGATTGGTCACCATGCCCGCTTCCGAACGCTTGACCAAATCCACTTGGGCCGCTTGATCTTCAATGGAGAGGTTGCGGTGCAAAACACCAACGCCACCTTGACGCGCCATGGCGATCGCCAAACGCGCTTCCGTCACGGTGTCCATGGCCGAAGAAACCAACGGGATCTTGACCGAAATATTGCGGGTCAGGCGTGATGTGGTGTCCACTTGGCTGGGCACGACATCGGATGCACCAGGCAGCAACAAGACGTCGTCATAGGTCAAACCAAGGAATGCAAACTTTTCCGGCAGGCCATCCGACGCAGTTACTGGGTTCAAGTCGCACCATCCTCGTCGGGGATTCAATGCTTAATGCTACCTGCTAGCTGACGTAGCCCCACCGGTAGCCCAAGGCAGCAGCCTGCGCGCGATCAGCTGCACCGATTTTGCGGAACAATCGTCGAGCATGCGTCTTGACCGTGTCTTCAGACAAGAACAACTCCTTGCCTATCTCGCCATTGCTGCGACCACGGCTCATGCCCTCGAGAACTTGAAGCTCACGTTCGGTTAAAGCAGGTGGTTCGCCGCCGAGAAGTTCACGTGGGCGACGTTGCGCCAAACCCCAAGCAGCCGATTCCAGGGCAAAGGAAACCGTGCTGGTGATTTCCTCGCGGGTGGCGTCCTTCGTCAGAAATCCTCGAGCTCCTGTGGCAATCGCGCGCGAAACAGCATCACGATCTTGCGCAACAGTGACCATCACGATGACCGCTTCCGGATGCCGCATGACCAAGCGACGTGCAGCTTCGATGCCGCCAATACCAGGCATCCGCACATCCATCAACACCAAGTTGGGTTGTTCAACAGGCCAGCGGTCCAAGACTTCTTCACCACTGACCGCAACATCTACGCGCTGGACACCAGGAACCAGAGCAACATTTCGACGCAATGTTTCACGCGACATGGCAGCGTCATCACACACGAGAACCGTGGCCATGACCAACCTGCCTTTCCGCATAGATCAGGTGACTAGGTACTCACCATCTATCGGCAGGTTTAGCAGGGTTCTTGAATAGCGCCCCAGCGGTCGAGCCGAAGGGGCTACAGGCCCGTCAGGCTAAATAAATCCTCGAGCCGCATTAGACAGGCGGGTCACAGCCTCGGTGAGGTCGTGGCTCAAAACTGCCCCATCGGGCAGAGTGCCCGGCCAGCCAGGCCCCCCCAATACAACAGCGGGCGCTGACTTCATCTTGCGCAGCGCATGGACATCGAGATAGTCGCCAGTAATCCGGTCGTGCGCCCACACCATGACCGCGGGCGAGCCCGAGCGGGCCACCGCAGACACCAAGGCGTCAAGGGAGACTCGGGCACCTAGCATTCTGCTGGCCACACCGCGCTCAGCCAAGCCGGCAGCGACTGCGTGAAGCGGAAGGGTATGCAGCTCATCGGGAGCCGCAGCCAAGATGATGGGTCGTGAACCAAAAGGTTCGACCAAGCTCTCGGCAACGTCACGAAGAGCACCAACCACCCCTTCGGACAAGATGTGCTCGATTTCAATGCCTTGACCCGTGGATAAAAAGCGCTCACCCACGCCAACCAAAACGGGAGAGATGATGTTGTCCCACGTCCATACGGTGCCACGCGTGTTCAAGGACTCTTTCAAAATGCGTCGAACCGCGGGGGAATCAAGCGCTAACGCTGCGCGCGAGAGTCCGCGTGCTTGAGTTGCGCCACCGTGAATGGGAACGACTTGTCCGCCACCGGCTCGACCACGCTCGGTGGGTGCTGCCACGCCGCGATCAGGCTCAATGCTTTCGCGGGCCAAACCAGCATCAGCTTCCAACGCTGCTCGGGCCGCATCAGCCGGCGAACAACCGTCAAAGACCAGGGCCCGCATAATTTCCAGGCGCATGAGGTCTTCCACGCTGTAGCGGCGGTGTGCTCCCGCGCTGTGCCCACTGGGGCCGATGCCATAGCGGCGATCCCAGGTGCGAAGCGTGGCAGGCGCCACGCCCAAGCGACGCGCCACAGCCGCCACGGTTAGACCCACTTCCGGGGTGACCGGGATCTCAAACGGGGCTGAAAAGTCGCTCACAACGCCTAGTTTGGGGGATTGTGCCTAAATCTGCCACTCAGGAACCCCCGTTTCGCGAAATTAGTCAAAACTTTTTCGTCTGAACAACTTGACCAACTGTTGAAACGATATTATGTTTATCTCAAGCGCTACACCGCAGGCAGGAATAACCGTCCTTTGGAGGAATGCAATGGCAGATATCTCTCGACTCCCCGGCCCTAACGCTGATCTGTGGGATTGGCAACTCGAAGGTTCCTGCCGTGATGTTGACACCGAGGCTTTCTTTCACCCCGAGGGCGAGCGTGGCTCAGCTCGCTCCCGCCGCGAGCTTGCCGCCAAAGCCATCTGCGAGACATGCCCAGTGATTGCTGCGTGCGCCTCTCATGCGCTGGCAGTTCGCGAACCCTACGGCGTCTGGGGCGGCATGAGCGAAGAAGACCGCTTGGCGATCATCGAAGCTGGCAAAGCGCTTAGTCCCGGAGCCACTCCCGCATTTGCTTCCTAATCATTTGCTTCACAGTCATTTGATTCACAGCCCCACCCCCCTCAGAAGAACAAACAAAGCCCGCTACGAAAGTAGCGGGCTTTGTTATGTGAATGCTTAGTGTGCGTGACCACCCGGGCCATGGCTGTGACCATGTCCACTGTGTGCATCGCCTTCTTCTTCAGCCGGCTTGTCCACGATCAACGCTTCGGTCGTGAGCAACAACCCAGCAATCGAGCCAGCGTTTTGCAACGCGGAGCGCGTGACCTTGACGGGGTCAATAACACCCTGAGCCATGAGGTCGCCGTACTCGCCAGTGGCCGCGTTAAAGCCTTGGCCACCAGAGCGGACCTGGGCCACGATGACGTGACCTTGTTCGCCAGCGTTTTCAGCGATCCAGCGCAGTGGTGCGTCCAGCGAACGCTTAACGATCTGGGCACCAACGAGTTCATCACCGGTTAGATCCAGGTCGTCAACCGCGGCCGCAGCCAAGACCAGGGCGGTACCCCCACCAGGAACGATGCCTTCTTCAATCGCGGCACGGGTGGCCGAGATGGCATCTTCGAGGCGGTGCTTGCGCTCCTTGAGCTCAACTTCCGTGGCTGCGCCGACCTTAATGACGACAACGCCACCAGCCAACTTGGCCAAACGCTCTTGCAACTTCTCGCGGTCCCAGTCACTGTCGGTGCGCTCGATCTCGGCACGAATCTGACCCACGCGGTCTTTAACTGCGCTGCTCTCGCCACCACCATCAACGATCGTGGTGTCATCCTTCGTCACGACGACGCGACGAGCCGTACCTAGAACTTCTAGGCCGACCTGATCAAGCTTGAGGCCAACTTCGGCTGACACGACTTCGGCGCCGGTCAAGATGGCGATGTCTTGCAACATGGCCTTACGACGGTCGCCAAATCCAGGAGCCTTAACTGCAACTGCGTTGAACAGTCCGCGGATCTTGTTCACGACCAGCGTCGACAACGCTTCGCCATCAATGTCTTCCGCGATAATCAACAGCGGCTTGCCCGACTGAGCAACCTTTTCAACAACGGGAAGCAGGTCAGCGATAGCGGAGATCTTGCCGTTAACCAACAAGATGTAGCCATCATCGATAACCGCTTCCATGCGCTCTGCGTCGGTGACGAAGTAAGGCGAGATGTAGCCCTTGTCGAACTGCATGCCTTCAGCAAATTCGAGTTCCACACCAAAGGTGTTGGATTCGTCGACCGTGATGACGCCTTCTTTGCCGACCTTGTCCATGGCCTCAGCGATGGTGTTGCCGATCTCGGCATCCTGGGCTGACAACGTGGCAACCTGGGCGACTTCGTCGCGACCACTGACGGGACGGGCCAGTTCAAGCAAACGAGCACTCACTGCTTCGACGGCCTTGTCCATACCGCGCTTAAGCGGAGTGGGCTGGGCGCCGGCTGCGACGTTGCGCAGGCCTTCGCGGACGAGTTCTTGGGCCAAAACGGTGGCGGTGGTGGTTCCATCACCGGCGACGTCATTGGTCTTGGTGGCGACTTCTTTGACCAACTGGGCGCCGAGGTTCTCAAACGGGTCATCGAGCTCAATCTCGCGAGCGATGGTGACACCGTCATTGGTAATGGTGGGCGCACCCCACTTCTTGTCGAGGACAACGTTGCGGCCCTTCGGGCCCAGCGTGACCTTGACGGCATCAGCGAGCTTGTTGACACCGCGCTCGAGGGAGCGACGAGCGTGCTCATCAAATTCCAAAATCTTTGCCATGGGGACCTCTCCGTTGTATTGCCCTAACGCAGATCGCCCTGGTCCCTTACGGACTCAGGGCGAGACTGCATGCGATTGCTCGCACTGGTGGTGCGGATTAAATAACGGCTACTTGTTGACGATGGCCAAGACGTCGCGTGCCGACAAGATCAGGCATTCCTGACCGTCGTACTTGACTTCGGTGCCGCCGTACTTGCTGTAAACGACGATGTCGCCTTCAGAAATGTCCAACGGGATGCGCTTACCGTCTTCGAAGCGACCAGGTCCGACCGCTAGGACTTTGCCCTCTTGAGGCTTTTCCTTAGCGGTGTCTGGAATGACCAGACCGGAGGCGGTGGTCTGCTCGGCCTCGAGAGGCTGAACCAAGACGCGGTCTTCAAGCGGCTTAATGGAAACCGACACTGTGCTGCTCCCCCTTCAAGGGATCATCAATGTTTAGGGACTGTGACAAGGCCGGTGCAACTGGCCTGTCACGTGGTTTCGCCACGGGGCGAGAACCGGTCAGAGCATACGGTGGGCGTTAGCACTCCGTCAACTCGAGTGCCAGCCTACCGGTGCGAGAGAGTGGGGTCATGAGCCAGCCCCCCACCCTGCTGTCGGAGGCTGGACGAGCCCTGGTTGCCCAGCTCTTTCCGTACAACCCCGCCAGCGTGATGGCCGCTAGCGCGGCTGCCCGCGCCAACCACGGCGGCGATCTCGTGGCCGCGGCCATGACCCAGGCCAAGCTGCGCACTCGCGCCGTTGAGCGCTTAGGCCCGCAAGCCCAACACCTGTGGTTTACGGCCGACGGCCTCGAACAAGCAACACGACCCACAGTTGCCGCGTTACGCGCAGCGCACTTTGTCGCCAGTGGCGCGCACCGCATCGCG
>JAPLBW010000156.1 GCA_026392555.1 Actinomycetota bacterium | reverse complement strand
CGGGGTCTAACCGAGTTCAAACGATGTAATGCCACATACCAACGTGACATCCAGATCTGGATTCCCTTGCGCATACATCCGTGCCGTCTCAAATACTGGACTCAATCCGACTGAACGGGCGAAATCTAGGGATAGCGCACGAATTTCCATCCCTAGACCTAGTTTGATGCGCTCAACTTGGCCGCGGTTGCCGCTGTATTACTGGCGGGAGACCGCAGGAATACCGCCGCGATAACAGCTCCGACGAGCAAAATTCCAGCACCCACTTGATATGCGGCCGCGAAGCCGTCAACAAGGGCCTGCGAACGCGGGATCTGCAAGGCAGCTTCGCTCACCTGGACTGAGACAGCGATGGAGACCAACGTCGCCAATCCCAGGGCGCTACCGATTTGGCCACCGGCGCTCAAGATTCCCGATGCGATGCCGGCGTTCTCCTCTGTTGTGCCATCCACACCAGCAATCGTGAACGTCACGAAACCGCAAGCAGCAGCAATCGCCACCAAAATCATGCCGGGCAACACATCCCCACGGTAGGTGCCATCGACTTGCAATGTTGACAAGACCAAGAGACCGCTCATGCCCGAAAGCAACCCGGTCGTCATGACCACTCTCACACCGATGCGTCCAACGACTGCGGAAATAATCGGAAAAGCAACCAAGATGATCAGGCCCAGTGGCAGATACGCAGCACCGGTTTTCAGGGGTTTGAAACCGAGCACGGTTTGCATATACAAGGTGGTGGTGAAGAAGTACGTCGACAACACTGATCCAAAGAGCACAGACGCAGTCACCCCTACGACACGATTGCGGTTCTTGAAAATATCCAAGGGAACCATTGGCATGGTCTGTCGCTTTTCCCAAGCGATAAAGATCACGACGAGGAAAGCAGCCCCCGCTAACTGAGCCAGCAACAGCGGATCAGTCCAGGCCTTCGCGCCCTTATCCAACAGGGCAAAAACTGCCGTACCGATGGCCGAAGTGATCAAAATGGCGCCCAGAACATCAAGTTTCGGTCGGCTCGGGGCGCGGCTTTCGGGAACAAACTTCGGAGCTAGCGCCAAGGCAATCAGCGTGACGGGGACGGTGACAAAAAATACCCACCGCCACGATTGATACTCGGTGATGAAACCGGACAACACTGCGCCAAGCGTTCCACCCAGCGCACTGATGCCACCCCACGTGCCAAGCGCTTTGGTTCGCTCCTTAGGGATCGTAAAGATTCGCGTGATGGAAGACAGTGCTGCTGGCGCAGCCATCGCAGCACCGGCACCCTGCAAGAAGCGCATGGCGATGATGATGTCGGCGTTCCACGCCAAGCCGGCGATCAATGATGCGCCGCTGAACACACCAATACCCAGCATGAAGAGTTTGCGTCGGCCGTAGAGGTCTCCCAAACTTCCACCGAGTAATAACAAGCCACCGAACGTTAAGCCGTACCCGTTGACGATCCATGCGAGCCGCGCTTCTGGTAAATCAAATTGGCGTTGAATCGAAGGCAAGGCAACATTGACAACAGTTGAGTCCAGGACGAGTACAAACTGCGCGAGAGCCAAAACAGCAAGCGCGATCCACCGCCCCGGTAAAGGAGCTTCATTACTTAATCGGGTACCTATCGGTTCGGCAGGAATGGCGGAACTACCCTCAACGGGTGGGCTTGCAGTCATGGTGTCCTTTGCTGGCAGGTGCGCTAAGTCTGACCCACTCCGGCCGATGCCACCGCCTAAACGCGCGAGGTCAACTCCTGCCTTTTTCCACCCAATCCGCTCAGATTAGGCGTGATTCAGGCGTCAAAGTGCGGTCTTGAACAACCTGTGAAACGATTTATTCACTGTCAACTTACCTCAAGGAGCACTTACATGAAGTCCACTCGAACCCTGCTGGTTGCAGCCAGCATCGTTTCGGTCGCCCTTGCT
>JAPLBW010000055.1 GCA_026392555.1 Actinomycetota bacterium | reverse complement strand
GCTGATGCACCTGCTGACTTGACCTTGGTCAACAGCGATGGGGATCGAACCCTGCTGGCCCCGGTTCAGCCTCGCGAGTACGGCTTCCACCGGGAGTTGGCCGATCAGTTGGTGGCCGGCTTGCCGCTGAGCGTGCGACCAGAGCAAAGTCGTGATGTCGTTTCCGTGATGGAGGCTGCAGAGCTGTCCGCCGCGTCAGGATCAGCACCCGTTACTCCACTATGACCCCGGTTCGCTGGGGTTTCCTTGGCGCTGGGTTTGTTGCGGGCATGGCGATGGGGCCAGCTGTTCACGCCTCCCACAACGCACAACTGCAGGTCGTCGGGGCCCGCGATAAAGATCGGGCGCTGTCTCTTGGGCCCACACGCGTTGTGAGCACATATGAGGAAGTGATTACCGACTCCGACGTTGATGCCGTGTACATCAGTTTGACCAACGAGGTCCATGAACAATGGGTGGAATCTGCTCTGAACGCGGACAAGTTTGTTTTGTGTGAAAAGCCGCTCGCTATCAGCCACACCTCTGCACGCCGCATGACCAGCGCCGCGAAACCAGGCCAACTGGTGGAAGCATTGTGGTACCGGTGGCATCCACGCTTCCAACGAACATTGGACATCGTTGCCGCAGGCGCGATCGGTGAAATCACCGGTATTGAATCCACCTTTTGCTTCGATGGAGTACCCGAGGACAATTACCGACTGCAGGCTTCGCGCGGCGGCGGAGCGACCCTTGATGTGGGCCCGTACACGCTCGACTCAGCAATGAAGCTGATTGGAGCGGCTACTGGTCAGCCAGTCAACGATGTGGAGATTGTTCGTAGGCGAACCCTGATGTCCCACGGCAAGGACGGAGTCGATCTGACCACCCAGGCCGAGCTCCTCATGAACGATGTTCCGGTCACTTGGCGAGTTTCGATCAACTCCCCCGCCGAACAGACATTTCGGGTCACGGGAACGCTCGCAACCTTGTCGTGGACCGGCGCTGAGGCGTTCACCGTGTGGAAGTCACCCTGCGAACTCACTGTGACCGACACCAACAAAGGCTCCACGACTACCGAAGCCTTTGATAGCTGCGACCCCTACCAATTAATGATTGAACAGTGCGGGGAAGTTATGCGCGAGGGTTCCGCTGCCTTGATGACTAACGAGGATTCACTTCGACTGGCGGCGATCATTGATCAAGTGTGCGAGGATTAAGGCTGCAAAGCAAAAAGTGCAACTGCCGCAGCTGCAGCAACATTAAGCGAATCCACCCCAGCTGACATTGGGATGCGTACGGTGACGTCACATCGATCCAGAGACGCTTCGCTTAAACCTGGACCTTCTGTGCCTAACACAATGGCCAGCTTGTCAGGCGCCGAGGCAGCAAACGCCCTGATGTCCTGCGCATCCGTACTTGGAGTCAACGCCACCAGTGCGAAATCACGTTCAGCCAATTGAGCCAAGCACCGATCCCAGTCTTCAACCACCGTCCATGGAACCTGGAATACCGAGCCCATCGAGACCTTGGTCGATAGAGCGGATCAGCACACGCTTTGCTGACCAGAACCGCGTCAACACCAAATGCGGCGGCGCTGCGAATGATGGCGCCCACATTGGTGTGTTCCTTGAGATCCTCTAAAAGCACCAGACGTCGCCCCGTTGTCACCAAGGACTCCACGCTAGGTGTGGGTTTGCGACGCATCAGAGCAAGAGCCCCGCGATGCACCTGGTAGCCGGTCAACGACTCCAAGACCGCTTCGTCAGCGACGTATCGAGGAATATCGGCGGGAACAATCCCTTGGGCATCCAAGATCCCCAACCACTTACTGGTTCCCAAGATGCTCAAGGGCGCGAAACCGGCGGCAATGGCCCGTTCAATAACTTTGGCGCCTTCAGCGATAAAGATGCCTTCTGCAGGCTCCAACACGCTGCGCAATTGCATGTCGGTCAATTGGCTATACAGGCGCACTCGCTCGTCATCAAGTGCGGCGATATTTTGCCAACTATCCAAGGAGGGCATCACCCTCAGCAGGAGCTTCCACCGCGGGTCCATCGGAGGTTTCGGTTGTGCCACCAGCTGCGGCCAAAGCGAACGTGATGAACCATGCGATTACGCCGAGCGAGGTCACCCAGGCCACCCGACCTGCGCTGACCGTGTCACTGGTGTAAAGCCCGGCAAAAGCCAAGACGCCGATGACGAGCGCAATAATCTTCTTCTTGCCTTCCACGTTGCCGGCTTGTTGGGCAACGGGGCCGAGCTTGCCAATCTCACGGCCAAGCACGCCCGAGCCAGAGACGAAGACCTTGCGAATCCATTGACCCAAAGCCGACGAACCAGCGAGGACTCCAGCGGCGATGGCGACGATGCCAATGGCCACACAGGTACGACCCAGACCCGGCAGGTATCGAAGCACGGTTTCCGCGGTAACCGCCTGCCACGAGTTTTCCGCCACCGACAAACCACTGAGAGCCAGCGACTTCGCGACACCAAACGTGGCCAAGATGAAGGCGCCCGTCAACAAGAAGATCCAACCAGAGATCAAAATACCTACTCGGCGGCGGTTAATCACCCAAATGCCAAGCGCCAAGAGGAACAAGGCCAACCAAATTAAACCGTTAGCCAACGGTTGAACAATGCGATAGGTCGTGCTGATGACCTTAACCTGCTGATCTCGTACGAGAACGAGTTCGCGATCAGCCGCCTGGGGAACGGAAATGTTCGCAAAAACAGTGAGTCCTTGCTCAACCAGCAAAGTCCGTACACGTTCAATCAGAACACCGGTATCCAAAACGATCGCGTCGCCCTTGATTTGGAACACACTGTTGCTGTCGCCCTGAAGGGCGGCGATCAGGTTCGACTGGATCTGACGGTTCAATGTCGCCCACGCTTTACGTGCCTGCGGCGAGGCAAGGGCCGAGGCCACCGCATTTTGCAGAGCCGCCTTCGCCGCTTGGGTAACAATTCCCGAAAGAGCATCACCATTGTTAGGCAAGACTGACTTCGCCAGTTCGCCAGTGGGCAGGGCGTCGAACAAGATATTCGTCAGTTGCGTGCTGACTTCTGCACGCACTTCAGGCGAATCAATAAGAGCAGTAACGGTTTCCACGTAGCGATCAGTATCGGCTACCGTCCGTGACGCCCAACTCCCGATCACTCCGACCGGGACGAGAAGCGCAGCGACAAGGAAAATCCCAAAGGCTCCGACTGCACGGCCCCTGGAGGGCGTCTTAGCATCGGAAAGCGCAACGGCGTGACTCATGAACTAATCCCCTTTATTCGGCGTGACTTGACTATACGAAACTGCCGGACATTTGCGACTTACCGCAACTGCCTTGCGCCCCAGCGATCCCCGTAGCGATACACCCCGAGGGGAACCCCAAAGGTTTGAGACAAATTTACCGGCGTCAAGACATCCGCCAACGGGCCGGCTGCGAATACTCGGCCGGCCCGCAAGAGTAGGGCGTGGGTGTAGCCGGCCGGAATCTCCTCTAGGTGGTGAGTGACCATGATGCTGGTGGGGGCCCAATCCCCCGACACCATTTCGCCCAGGCGTCCCACCAAGTCTTCTCGACCACCCAGATCAACACCGGCCGCGGGTTCGTCAAGCAAGAGCAGTTCAGGATCCGGCATGAGGGCCCGGGCAATCTGCACCCGCTTGCGTTCACCTTCAGACAAGGTGCCAAAGGTTCGCGTTCCCAGATGCGATACACCCAGTTGCGCCAGGAGGGCATGGGCGCGGGCATGGTCAGCGGACTCATACCGCTCACGCCATCGGCC
>JAPLBW010000242.1 GCA_026392555.1 Actinomycetota bacterium | reverse complement strand
GCGAGAGGTCAAACAGCACGGGCTTGTCTACCGCGGCACGGTACTTCTCCCAGAGCAAGAACGAGATGATCAAACTGATGCCCATAAACAAGGCTGCGGCAGTGGGGGAAACGGCTGAGTAGGTCCAGGTCAGGCCCCCAACAGAGAGCTGGTTCAAGGTCTTGATCCAGCCGTAGGCCTGTCCTTCGATGATGCCAAAGGTGATCAAGGCCAGTGCGGTGGTGGCCAAAATGGCGCCCACAACATCGAGCCCATCGCGGGCGTCCGCGTCCTTACTGTCCGGGATGAACTTCACGGCCAGGATCAAGGTGAAGATTCCAATGGGCGCCTCACACCGATGATCCATCCACCCAACAGCGGTCCGATGGCAGAAACGATGCCAATCGTTGAACCCCACACGGCGAAAGCGATGGCGCGATCGCGTCCCTTGAAAACTGCGTTCACTAACGACAGCGATGCAGGCAAGATCATGGCGGCACCGATACCTTGTGCCACGCGCGCTGCGACAAGTTGTCCCACTGTTTGAGTCAGTGCCACGACAATGCTTGAAGCCGAAAAGATCAACAGTCCGGTAATAAAGATTTTGCGTCGACCCACCAGGTCAGCCAAGCGACCCATCAGGAGCAACAGCGATGCAAAGGTCAGGGCGTACGCCGCGTTGACCCAGGTCGCATTCTCGGTGGTCAGTCCGATCTCCTTGCTAATCGCAGGGATCGCGACGTTGGAAATCGTCTGGTTCAAGATCGTTGCCGCGACTCCAAGCGAGACCGCGCCCAGGGCGATCCAGCGCAAGGAGGAGTTCACAGGCTTACCGTCAATTGATTCCAGCGTGGGGGCAGTCACAAATCGCTCCAAAAGTTGTTCAAGTTGATTTGAGCATAGTGCCCCGCTTGGAACATTGCCACTTCACCGTACCCTTGGGCAGGGCCAAGACCGGCTCTGGGGCTGGGAAAGCAGGGGTCATGACGCTGATGCTGGGCAGGCACGCCCTAGCCGTCCCCGTCGTCCTCGCGCCCATGGCCGGAATTACCAATGAGGCCTACCGCAGCCTGTGCCGAACTTTTGCGGCCGATGCCTTGGCTGGCTCCCCACAGGTCGCAGACGGACAGCCCCCCGGGTTGTTTGTCTCGGAGATGGTCACAGCTCGAGCCCTCGTGGAGCGCGACGAGCGCACGATGCGCATGGTGGCCTTCGCCCCCGATGAGTCCCTGCGATCGCTCCAGCTCTATGGCGTTGACCCCACAACGTTGGCGCGCGCGGCCGCCATGGTTCGCGATGAAAACTTGGCGGATCACATTGATTTGAATTTCGGTTGTCCTGTTCCCAAGGTCACGCGCAAGGGTGGCGGATCGGCATTGCCGTACAAGCGCAAACTCTTTGCTCGCGTTGTTCAGGCTGTTGTTGACAACGCGGGGGAGCTTCCCGTCACCGTCAAGATGCGCAAGGGTCTCGACGATGATCACCTGACGTATTTGGAAGCCGGACAGATTGCGCAAGACGCTGGTGTTGCCTGGGTTGCGCTGCATGCGCGAACGACATTGCAGTACTACAGCGGTCAAGCCGATCTACAAGCCATCGAAAAACTCAAAGCTGCGTTGACCATTCCCGTGTTGGGCAATGGCGATATTTGGGAAGCCACCGATGCGGTGCGCATGATGGAACACACCGGGTGCGACGGGGTAGTGGTGGGCCGTGGATGTTTGGGCCGACCCTGGCTTTTTGCTGACCTGGCGATGGCCTTTTCGGGCGGCAAAGCCCAACCAGCACCACAGTTGCGGGCCGTCACCGTTGTGATGCTGGACCACCTGGATCGCCTTATGGCCATCTTTGGCGAGTACAGCGGAACGCGCGAAATGCGCAAGCACATGGCCTGGTATCTCAAGGGATTTAGCGTGGCCAGTGCCACCCGATTAGGGATGTCACAGATCGCTAGTCGTGACCAGATGGTTGACCTGATCGCGACGATGGATCTGGATCAATCCTTTAATTCATCAATCCTGGGATCACCTCGCGGTCGCACCCGCGGGGCCAAGCGCATTGCCTTGCCAGAAAATTGGTTAGACGATCGCGATGACGACCGCGTGCCGCTCGGTGCTGACGTCTTGCATTCGGGAGGATGATGGTTGTGAACACCTCAAGGATGTGTTGTGGCTAAAAATCTAGAACCAGCACCCAAGTCAAAGAAGTGGCGTTGGATTCGCCGCCTCTTGGGTTTAGTGATTGCGGTCGCGATTGCCATCCCGCTTTTTACCGCCGGCATGGTTTTCGCCACTGCACAAATTGACAATCGTCGTCCCTCAGATGTCATCGTGGTGT
>JAPLBW010000059.1 GCA_026392555.1 Actinomycetota bacterium | reverse complement strand
ATGCCGGACGCACTCACCTCGGTGAGCGAGTACGTCTGGGTCATCGTGATGCCGCGGTCGAGATAGGTGCGCAGCAACGGCACCGGCACGGTCGCGCCGCCCGAGCTCGCGCACCACCTCACGCGAGAACCAATTGCTGGGCGTTCCTGAAGCTTCAGAACATAGCGCTCAATCATCTTTCATCAAGCCCACCAAGCGGTCGGTTCAATTGCCGGCGCCTGAGTTGTTGATTTCGCGCGCGTCTCCGCGAACGCCATCGCAGGCTCCACGCGAACGTTCAGTTGAGCGCGCCGGCGCATCACATAATCGTCGACGCAAAACTTTGTATGGTCTGGCCGCCGTCGTGTTGTTTGCTGCTTTAGGTTTTGCTGTTGGATTGTTCCCAGGCTGGGTGCCTCTGCTTGCGTTCGTTGCAGGTGGCAGTTTTATTGCCTTGATGATGGTGCAAGCATCGGCGCAGCAACGTCAACGTGAATCGCAACGTCGCGCGCAATTGCGTGCAACGCAACGTGAACGAAGTGTTGAGGCTCCGAACGTTCGTCGTGATCGCGTGGGATCGACACAAACTCCACAGATTCGCACCGATCGCGCCGCGACTGCTCGGGCGCAGGGTGTTCGCGAGTCGGAGCAGGTTGGCTGGGACCCCACGCCCATCCCGGTTCCCCGTTATGTCACCGCGCCACCGGCCACCATGGTTCCCCGCGAGATTGACCGCCGGCACGAAGGCGGCTGGAGCGCCCAGGGAATGCTGGACCACGTGGCCGAGAGTCGGGCCGCAGAAGCCGAAGACTTACGTGAACTCGATGCACCGGTGACCGAGGACGTCTGGTCCCGCGCTACGGCCGGTGCCCCCGACCGCGATGCGATCTTTGACCGTGAAATGTTTGCTGCCGATTTTGACTCGACCACCGCTGAGCAGTTGGCCGACGAAGACGCTCGGCGTTACTCGCCACGTCGCCGCGCTGTCAACGAATAACGCGCTCGTGACGTTGGCGGTCTGATCCGCCTTACCTGCATTAACTGACTCGGTGCTAACCTTCGGCAGTTCCAAGGGGCTGTGGCGCAGTTCGGTAGCGCACCTCGTTCGCAACGAGGGGGTCAGGGGTTCAAATCCCCTCAGCTCCACAAAACCATCGTTGGGATGTTCCCCAATGATGGTTTTCGAAAACTGACATTCGGTGTTCGCCAACGGTGAATGTGTGGTGTGGTGGTGCCAATAACTTTGTCGATGGGAGTTCGCTGTGGCGCAAGATTTCATGAGCACACATGTCGGCGGCGCCTGGAGCCTTGAGCGAATCGCTCGGGGATTGACTCACCGGGCCAAAGGAATAGTGGCGAAGCGGCCAGGAAGCGCTCGCCTCTGCGTCGTGTGTGGTGAGTCGAGTGCTGACTTTGGGCCGTATCGCGGTGGTTGGTCATTTGCACCGGCATTAGTTCGCGAAGTTGGGTATGTGGCCGGAGATTATGACGATTGCTATTGCACTAAGTGCAGTTCAACGGATCGAGAGCGCCACTTGCAGCTCTACATCTCCGCGCTGGGAATCTTGGACGACTTACAGACCACTCGCGTGGTCCACTTTGCACCAGAGCTCCACACCCGATCGTTGATCAAGGACGCCAAGCCCCGCGAATACATCATGTGCGATGTCGCACCGAAATCTGACGAGATTCGACAGATGGATCTGTTGGATCTTGATTTTGCGGACGGCTCAGTAGGGCTCTTTATCGTTAACCATGTTCTCGAGCACGTTCCTAATACTGCGAAGGCTCTGTCTGAAATCCATCGAGTCCTACAGCCCCAAGGACTAGCGATTATGCAAACTCCATTTTGTTTGGGACTAGTGAGCACGGGAATTGACTCGGAAGCGGCTCGCTACCAGGCATTTGGGCAAGAAGATCACGTACGCCTCTTTGGCATGGACCTGTTCGATCAACTCGTAAATGCGGGATTCAGTTACCGTGGCGGGTCACATGCTGACCTTTTGCCCAATGTTGATGCCTGGCGCAACGGTGTCGACCCACGAGAGCCGTTCTTTCTTTACGCAAAAGTTGACTAAGAATTTCGCTCGGCGTTGATCTTGGTGACGAATTCCTCATCAATCAGCGTGACGCCTTGTTCCTTCGCCTGCTTCACGATTCCCTTCAGCGCAGTCTTAACGAAGGGCCGTGGGATACCGGTGAGTTGCTTGCACGCATCGCGGGTGAATTGGATCTCAGGGTCAAGGCGGTTGGCCTCGTACAGGATGGCTTCTTCTTTAGGCCCCTTGTCGGTCGGTGTGGGGATCCAGAAGGGTTTCTTGAGTTCGGCGAACCAAAACTTCCCACCGTCGCGGAACCCAAAGGTGATGGGCATGCGCGGCATTTTCTTCGTGCCATTGGCCAGGTTGTCGGCCCACTGCTCCTTGAGCAGGACGTTTTCGATGCGCAGTACGAAGTACTCCGGGGTCTTGCCGTCATCGCGAATGGGCTGCTGGTCATCCCAGGTGACTTCAAAGACTTGAAACGCTTCTTTAAGAATGTGTGGCATGACTTTGCCGTCGGGCTCGCGGCCCGGTGTGGGGCTCGGGATCAGCGTGTAGGGGTTGTCCTTCATCTTTTCGTCGGTCAACTGCCCGGGGTAACCCATGCTGACAATTTTTGACAACGTCTTGCGATCGAATTCGACAAAGTTCATCGCCGCTTTACCGGTGCGCTTGAGGTTCTGATCGGTATTGGAGTTTTGTCGGCTGATAACCAGGAACGATCGCCCGGTGATGATCTCGAACGGGAAGCTCAGTTGGTACTGCCCGATATTGGTGTTGCCATCCTCATCAACAGTGGTGACCAGAGCAAAGGATGAGGGCCAGTACGAACTGGATTGGTACCAGTTGTCGCGCATTGGGCTGGAGACGAAGGCTTCGTCTTTCTTACGTCCAAACACCGAGGTTCTCCTCAAACTTGCGTGGGTACGGATTTATCGCGCCAGAGCTGAGCGA
>JAPLBW010000210.1:3360-3671 GCA_026392555.1 Actinomycetota bacterium | reverse complement strand
CCAAGGAAGATGAGGCTGGAATGGTCAGCGGAGTCGCGGTCCCAAGGAGTAGTCGGGCGAGAAAGAACAAGGCGAACGTTGGTGCGAGTGCTGAGCCAAACGAAAGTAATGCCCAGATGCCGATAACGATGGACAGGATCCAGGTGCGATTGCGAGTGTCTGCGAACTTTCCAGCTGGTACAACCAAGAGAAGCGCCGCGATTGACGGAGCTGACAGAAGAACACCGGTCAGTAGTTCACTGATTTCAAACTCTTCCTTGAGTGCGCTGAGTGAACCAGCCAAAACAGTGTTATCCGCACGGTCTACGAGC
>JAPLBW010000210.1:0-3345 GCA_026392555.1 Actinomycetota bacterium | reverse complement strand
TGGCGCTCGTCCATCCGAACGGAGCTGCCTTCTTGAGGTTGATCCGACGCGGACCCCTGCCGGGGAAGGCCTCCATCTCGACCTCAAAGTCGCTGACCATAGTTGCCCCAACTGATTCGGGTGCGAGCTGACTCATCGATCCTCCAAGAGTGAAAATTAGGGCTTCCTAAGTAAACACCGGTTGGATCGCTTTTGCCTGTTACTGGGTCGGCGCGCGCTCAGGGAAGTGCTGAACCGGGGAGGTAACAACCCACCTGATGAACGAGTCTGGATTCCGATGGCTCAGTGAATCTGTGCTGTCGGAGTAGCAAATCCGTCTTTAGCTTCCGCAAGCGCAGCGGCCGCATCGCCTTCAAACGTTGCGCGTGCCCTGAATAGGACGAGAGCCCCGACGCCTAATAGCACAATGAGTACTGACAGCCCGGACCGAACACCGATTTGAAGCGCCGAAACCGTTTCACCTTCCCCGATCTGAGAAATGACGATCGCTGAGATCGAACCAACAAGCAATGCGCCCACGGAACTTCCGATCGTGATCAAGAACTGGGCTATGGCAAAGCCAGTTCCGCGCTTAGATGCCGGAATAACATCGGCCGTCGCTGCCCCAAGGTTGGACAGCGCCAGCAGGTTAAAGAAGTTGATGACAAAGAACAGCGCGACGTCCAAGGGAAGAACGGGCACCACGACGAAGATGAGAACTGATAGCGCGGAGATTAAAAGACTGAAGGCCGCAACCGTGATGCGCCAGGCTTTACGCTTTCCGACTCCTCGGTCGCCGATGCGTGACGAGAGTGCACCACCGAGCAAGAGTCCAATGAGCCCCACGCCACCAGTGATTCCGGATGCGGGGCCCGCTTCGAGGGCAAAGACGCGCTGTAAGTAGATCGTGACCCAGGAGAACAACCCAGCAAAGCCTGCGAAGAGGAGCATTTGGCCGATGATGATGTAGCGCAGACTTCGGATAGAAAGGATTCCGCGCAAGCGCTCGATGACTGACTCATCGGAATAATCCGTTTTCAAGGCATGAGCGATGTCAATTGGCTCCCCGGAATCAGGAGTACTTGGTGGTGCCTCAACCACAATAGAAGAGGTGGCTGGACCGCTGGCTGAGTTCAAGGTGGGTCCATTAGCCACCGCATCGTCGTTAATAGCTGCGCTTGCTGTTGAAGTCTCGGTGGTTGGAGAATCTGCCAGACCAGCATTTTCAGCCAATGTGGTGATCTCATCAGCGAGACCGCGTCGGGGCTCGCGCAAGAAGAAGAAGACGACAGCGGCCATTACTAAGGCTGGTACACCCATGAACAAGAAGGCAGCTCGCCAGCCGAGGCTTTGTGAAACCACACCGCCGATCACCAGTCCCAGGGGCAACCCTAAGTATTCAAAGACTCGTAAAACAGCGAATGCCTTGGTGCGCACTCGGGTGGTGTAGAGGTCACCTGCAAGCGAGGCAGATGCGGGAATCGTTAGCGGTGTGGCCATGCCCAGCAGGATGCGGACAAAAAGGAAGATGGCGAAAGCCGGAGCTGCCGCTGATCCGAAGGACAGAAAAGCCCAGATAGTAATAACGATGCTGATTAAGAGGGTGCGGTTGCGGCGGTCAGCGAAACGGCCGGCAGGAATGACTAAGAACAGGGCAGCGATGGTGGGAGCTGATAGCAAGATGCCGGCGACGAAGTCGTTGAAGCCGAACTCTTCTTTGAGTTTCTCTAGCGCTCCACCAAGAATGGTTTGGTCGGCTCGGTCGAGGGCCGCGACGAAGCCCAAAATGACAGCGGGGGTCCAGCCAAAGGGAGCGGCTTTGCGTAAGTCAACCTTGCGTAAACCCTTCCCTGGGAAGGCTTCGATCTCTGCTTCACATTCACTGACCATAGTTGGACTGGTTGTTGGAGTCGACATCTAGATCAGTAGCCCTTCGATTGGCATAGCTTGTAGTCATACCCAACACCAGTTCTAGGGATTTCTCTCGGTGATTAGCCAAGGCGGGCGTGGTTTTCGGGTTTTCTGACACACTGCAACCGTGATTCTTGACCGCCTAGTGGAGCTCGCAAGTTCGTTGGGCGACTGGCTGTACTTGATTCTGGGGTTCTTGGCCTTTGCGGAGGCTGCAATCATGCTCGGGTTTGTCTTGCCAGGGGAAACCGCCCTGTTGGCCGGCGGAGTGCTGGCAGCCGAGGGTGTGCTCGATATCCGCATCATGTTTGTGGTCGCGGTTGTGTGCGCCATCGTTGGCGACTCAGTGGGCTACGAAGTCGGCAAAGTTTTAGGCCCAAGGCTAGAAACTTCGTGGCTTGGCCGACGTGTGGGACAAAAGCGCTGGGATACCGCTCAGGCATTCCTGGATAAGCATGGCGGCAAGGCGGTCTTCATGGGGCGCAGTGTTGCTCTGCTACGCGCGCTGGTTCCGGGCTTAGCCGGTATGAGCGGCATGCAGTACCGACGATTCCTTGGCTGGAATGCCCTTGGTGGGTTTCTATGGGGCGGCGGTTGCGTTTTGCTTGGCTATTTCTTTGCTAAATCCATTCGCCGCGTTGAGCAGTATTTAACCTATGGCGGCTTGATTTTGTTTGTACTCGTTGTTAGCGGTTTCGTGGTTGCTCACATCGTTAGACAACGTAAAGAGAACCAGCGTGAATCTTCTTTTTGAGGGGCCATTCACGTATGTGAGCGGGTGACGAGATCCGTCGCATCACGAGGTGATGCTCCTCCCGATTCTCGACTACGCTGCCCTACGCAAATGACCCCTCGCTGAGGGGCCATTCACGTATGTGAGCGGGTGACGAGAATCGAACTCGCGTATTCAGCTTGGTAAGTTACAAATCTAAACCGGATACTCCTCACAGCATGAGTCCTCCGGCTATCCCGTCGTCGGCGTGACACAAACGTTCAACCGATTTTCGACTTCGCAGAAAAACGGCGATAGGCGCGGGTTGCTCGAGGAACGAGGCCATTACATCAGGGGGCAGTTATTTCAGCGACTCGTTGGTGCAGTTCTTTACAGTCCAAGCAAGAACGATACCTAGGTTCTTGACAAATATCGGATTTTGCGCTTGCGCAATGATTGCGGCCCGGTAATCATTGATCGCAGTCGAACTCGTCAAAGTCTGCGCTAACGCGTCCAGATCGCCGGAGTACCCATCGACGGCAGACTTAATCTCTGCGGGTGCGGTGGCCCGCATATCACTGGCTGCTTGCCCAAGGGCAGTCCTGACGTTGGCAAAGTCTGCTGCCCCACTCGTCGAGTCTTGTACCTTAGCGAGTGCGCCATAGGAGTGACAAAATGTAGTGACACTTCCACCGACGGCTGGTGCGGAAGCGGGAACACTATCGCTGGGCGCTTGGCTCTGA
>JAPLBW010000128.1 GCA_026392555.1 Actinomycetota bacterium | reverse complement strand
AACGCGCCATCAGCTAATGCAGCAGCTGGTGCACTAATCGCATCCTCGTCGCCGAGGATTGCGGCTTCGGGCGGACCACCGAGACCGCGCGCAACATTGACTGATGCATCAGCAACACTGGTACGACGAGCAACAATCGAGAGTCCCACCCCATCGAGCAAGTGACGGCACGCTGCATGCTGTGCTTCAGCGGGCACATCACTGAGGCCTAGGGGTAGTCCCCAGGTCAACAGCTCTTCAGTGGCACTCATTAGGCCGGCTCGATGGCTTCTTTGGCCGCAAAGCCCGGGTTGTCACCAAAAGCTCCGGCTTGGGCCAGCTTTTCAATCGTTTCGGCGTCGTATCCGAGCAATTCACCGATCACTGCATCGCGGTGTTCGCCGCGACGAGGTGCCCGGTGGTAATCAGGATCAAAGTTATTCATCCGCACCGGCGAAATCGTGTGCTTGACGGTTCCCAAGACTGGGTGCTCGTACTCCCCGATCAACCCGCGGGCCAACGTGTGGGCTTCGGCCAAACCTTGGGACATGGTGTTCACCGGTGAACACGGAATACCCGCGGGCATCAACAGTTCAAGCCATTGCGCAACCGTCTTGGTGGCGACCACTTCGTCAAGCATCGGAATCAGGATGTTGCGGTTTGCTTCTCGAGCGGCAAAGTCAATGAAGCGTTCATCGGAGGCCCACTCAGGGTGGCCCACCACATCACACAAACGCTCCCAGAACTTTTGCTTTGCGCACCCAATGACGATCCATGCATCGCTTGCTTGAACCGCTTGGAACGGAACCAGGGACGGGTGTGCCGAGTGCGAGTGACGCTCGAGTTCGTAGCCGCGGTTCAGGTGCCAGGTGGCTGGGTAGTTCAACATCGTGATCGCCACGTCGTAGAGCGAGACATCACAATCGGTGCCCACGCCATCGCGGCGGGCCGCATGCACAGCCGCCAACAGCGTCAAAGCCGCAACGTATCCACCAGAAAAGTCCACCATCGACAAACCGGACTTGGTCGGGGGTCCGCCAGGCTCACCGGTGGCTTCCATCCAGCCAGCCAAGCCCTGCAAGATGTAGTCATAGCCAGGTTCTTTGACCCGCGGCCCGGTCATACCAAAGCCGGACAGAGAGACACACACGATCTGTTTGTTGATGTGCTTGAGGTCGTCGTAGGTGATCTTGAGCTTGGCGGGAACATCGCCGCGCAAGTTCGAATACACCACATCAGAGACTTTGACCAAGTCTTCAAAGACTGCGCGACCTTCAGCAGTATTTAAATCCAACGAGAGCGAACGCTTGTTGCGGTTGAACGTTTCGAAAAAGAGTGAGTCTTCGCCTTCGGCATACGGCGGTACGTAACGACCAACGTCGCCCTTAGCGGCGGGGTCTTCGATCTTGATGACATCAGCGCCAAGGTCTGCCAAGTGCACAGTCCCCCATGGCCCAGCACCGTATTGCTCAACGGCGATGATGCGAATGTCTTCAAGTGGCTTCATTAGGGCCGTACCCCTCCTTTGAGATCAGCGACAACGCCGATCAACTGCTGCTGGGCAGCGCGAGTTTGTTCCGGTGCTAAACCGTGCGTGGGAGGCGAGAGCTTGACCGCATCCACGATGCCTTCGTAGGCCTTCAAAGCATTGGCCACATCGTCTGCATTTCCACTGATGGTGAAGGCCGAAATCATCTCGTCGGGCACGAGTTCGCCCAGTTTTTGCGCCGTGACGCCACCTTCACGAAACTTCGTGGCGATGTCGGCCTGCTGGGCACCAAAACCATGGAATTCAAAGAAGTCCGCGTAGGTGCGAACGGTGGAATAAAAGCCCACGACGCCGGCAGCCAATCGTCGAGCCTTGGTGGCGTCGTCATCTACTGCAGCAAGGGCGGACACCACGAGCTCAATGTCTTCGCGCGTGCGTCCCGCGCGATCCAAACCTTCAGTGATCGCTGGCAAGACTTGGCCCTGCACAAAAGCTGGTGAACACAGTTCGTGTGAAATCCACCCATCGGCGATTTCACCAGCCGTGCGCACCATGACTGGGCCAACACCAGCGAGATAGATCGGAATCGAATCGCGTTCGCGGTGATAGGTGCGCTGGTAGCCCTTGATCTTCATGTGTTCGTATTCGCCCTCGATGTCGATGGGCTCACCGGTGGAACACTGCTTGATGAATTCACGAATGATGTTGACGGTTTCACGAATATGAGCAACGGGCTTGCCCCACTGCGCGTTGTACCAATCTTCGTTGACGCGCTGCACTCCTGTGCCCAGGCCGAGAATGAACCGCCCCTTGGACATTTCGTCCAGGTCCATGGCTTCAAGCGCGGTAATCATCGGTGCGCGCGTAAAGGCCAACGCAATCGCAGTTCCTACGCCAATAGTTGAGGTTCCAGCAGCCATTGCAGCAGCGGTAATTGTTGCACTGCGGTGCATTTCTGGTGCCCACACCACATCGGCACCAGCTGCCTCGGCTTGTTGTGAAACCTCAACGATTTCTGCCAGAGATTCACCCCATGGGGCAAACGTCAAGCGCAAACTCGTGCTGCTCATGCGCCGTGTTCGGCAGTCAGCGGTCCGTTCTTGGCCTGCGGGAAGTGGTTGTTGACCTCATCGGCGTGTGAACGCTTCCAGATCATGACACTGCGCTTCCACGAGCACACTTCGTCGCCGTCTTGGTTCAGGCCACGGGTAATCATGGAAACAATGCCGGCGTAGGGGCGCGAAGCTGATTCGCGCTTGTCGGTGATGAACGATTCGGCATACAAGGTGTCGTTGACATACACCGGGTGAGTGAGCTTGATGTCAGTCATCGCCAGGTTCGCCATGGCGTTGTGGCTAATGTCGCTCACGGTCAATCCCAGGACCAAGGCGATGGTAAACCCAGAGTTGACGATGACCTTGCCATCGGTGATGGGGTTTGATTAAAATGATGCCAATGTAAACCAATTCCAGTGGTTACTGGTTGGTATTGAGCGTCAACATCGTGAACCACGAGTTGTCGGTCTCGAGAACCGTGCGGCCAATGGGGTGCTGGAAGGTGTCACCGATGACGAAGTCTTCGTAAAAACGCCCCATCACTGCGGGGTGAACGGTCATGGATTCCTCCCAGGCACACGGGCACTGATTTACCCGATCTTGTGTGCCTATTCTGCCGAGCCTGACCCAATCAACGCCCAGCGGGTCGCCGCGTGGCGGTCAGGTGTTCCTAGGCGTCCAATGGCCCGCGAAGTTCAAGGTCCAGACCGCCTGGAGTGGTGGCAAAAGCGGCATGTTCACGCTCACCGGTGATGCCATCAGCCTCGACCAGCGAATACGTGTCGGC
>JAPLBW010000132.1 GCA_026392555.1 Actinomycetota bacterium | reverse complement strand
CCCAAGGGCGCCCTTCAAACAGATCAGAGCGGGCACCCGTGGGACCCGACAATTCACGACCAGCCAGTGGATGACCACCGATAAAGCGTTGGCTATCAGGGTGGGCTTGCACTTGTCGAAGGATGTTCTCCTTCAAGCTGGCCACATCAGTGATGATGGCCCGCGGGAACTCGTCCAGACTCGCTGTGACGACCTCGGCTGTCACCGCTGGCGGCGCTGCAACCACAACCAGATCAACATCGCCGGCGGCAACATTGTCCTTGCTTCCCGCACCCAGACTGTGGGCTTGACCCAGGGCATCTGCATTGGGATCGCGCAGGTGCACCGTCCAACCAGCAGAACTCAAGGCCAAACCAACACTGGTGCCGATCAGTCCTGTCCCCTGGATCAGCACGGTCAATGGCCGCCCTGGCGATGAACTCATTGGGCGAGGTCGCGACGCAGCACTTCGGCTCCGCGCAAGTAGACGTGGTGCACCGCTCACGCGCGGCAAGGCACCCTCAACGTCAATCTCAGAAGCACACATCAACGGGACATCACCCATGCCCAACTGTCGGGCCGCAAAGGCGGGAAACTCGCTGGTCAAATCCGGGGTGGCGGTAAACACCATGCTGATGAGGTCATCGGATGTCAAACCATTGCTGGTCAGGATCTCCGTGACCAGCTCAACGACAGCATCAATCATCTCGTCGCGATCGTCAGCTTGGAGCTGTGTTGCCCCGCGGACAGCCCGTACGGCCATGATGATCTCCCTTTGTTAGCGGTGTTAAGAGTACCGGTAACTACAGGCCAACCGACTCATACAGCGCGGCGACTTCGCTTTGTGTCAGCGGGCGGACACCGCCTGGGCGCATGTCACCAAGGTGCACGCTACCCACGCGCGTACGAACCAACCGGTTGATGGGGTGACCCACCGCTTCCATGATTCGGCGCACGATGCGGTTACGTCCCTCATGCAAAGTGATCTCGACCAGTGATCGACCTTCAGCCTGCTGAACGACAGCAAAGTGATCAATCATCACTAGGCCGTCTTCGAGCTCAATGCCGGCCATCAACGTCTTACCCACATCGCGAGCAATTTGACCTTGGACCTGACACAAGTAGACCTTTTCGATCCCCCATGACGGGTGGGTCAAGCGATTGCACAGTTCGCCATCGTTGGTGAGCAGCAACAATCCCTCGGTGTCGGTGTCTAGACGACCAACGTGGAACAACCGCTCGCGGCGCTCGCTAAAGAAGTCGCCGATGCACGGGCGACCCATGTCGTCAGACATCGTCGTGACCACACCGGCTGGCTTGTTCAGCGCCAAGTACACATTGCCAGGTGCCACGTTGATCCGCTCGCCGTCAACGCGCACAACAGCGGGGTCCGGGTTCACTCGAACGCCCATGCGCTCGACGCGCTTGCCGTCAACCTCTACGCGACCCTGCGCAATGAGGTCTTCACACTTTCGTCGACTGCCGATACCGGCTGCAGCCAAAACTTTTTGTAGGCGAATGCCCGTTGCGTCATCCATTAGTCGACCTGCGATCCGATCTCTTCTTCCAACGCACCCAGATCAGGCAGGTGCGGGGCAAGTTCTGGTAACTGCTCCAGACTTGACAACCCAATGCGTTCGAGGAAATAGGAAGTAGTCCGGTACAGGTGTGCCCCGGTTTCGTGCTCCATGCCGTCTTCTTCGACCAGACCGCGTGAGATCAGGGTGCGTATGACGCCATCAACATTGACGCCACGGATGGCAGATACTCGTGCACGACTTACCGGCTGGCGATAGGCGACCACGGCCAGCGTTTCTAGCGATGCTTGGGTTAGGCGAGCTTGTTGTCCATCAAGGACAAACCGCTCTACCCATGGTGCGTATTCGGCTCGGGTGTAAAAACGCCACCCACCAGCAACTTCCCGCAGGTCAAATCCACGCTCGCTGGTT
>JAPLBW010000012.1 GCA_026392555.1 Actinomycetota bacterium | reverse complement strand
TGGCCTGCATGTCAGTCGCCTGGATGGTTCGGCCTTCACCTTCAATCAACGAGTCCCGGTCACGGGCGGGATCTTGATGTGCCGACCAGAACTTGCTGATGAGCTCTTGGCCGCGGTGAACTCGTAGTCATCATGAAAATTCGCGGGCTTCTGACAGCACTTGATCCAGTCCTTGCGAGTCGAGGGCTCGTCCCTGATGGTGATGGGCTCAATGGCGGCGAAGTAGTCGGCCCGGACGCCATTCGACCTTTTGTTGTGGCTCAATTGGCGGGAACGGCAGATTCGGGACGCACCGTTTTGGTCATCGTCGCCACCACGCGCGAGGCACAAGACCTGGCGCAGTCATTGCGGGGTTTGTTGCCGGCTGAATCTGTTGTCGAATTTCCGTCCTGGGAGACATTGCCCCATGAGCGTTTGTCGCCCCGTGCGGACACGGTGGGTCAACGCCTTGCGGTGCTGCGTCGTTTGCGGCACCCCGACGAATCCGGTGGGCCCATTCGAGTGGTCGTCGCTCCGGTGCGTTCAGCATTGCAACCCATCGTTGCCGGTTTGGGTGATCTTGAACCAGTTGCTTGGAACGTGGGAGACGAAATTGATGTTGAAGATGTTCTCAACAAGCTCGTGATGGCTGGTTATGTACGCAGCGAACTCGTTGAACGTCGTGGTGATTTTGCCGTACGTGGTGGGATTCTCGATGTCTTTCCGCCAACGTTGGATCACCAATTCCGTACTGAATTGTGGGGGGACACCGTTGAAGAGATTCGTAGCTTTGCGGTTGCTGATCAACGTAGTCGAGCGGTTGCTCCTGAAGAGAGCCTGTGGGCTCCGGTGTGTAGAGAATTGGTCTTGACAGATGAGGTTCGAGAACGCGCGGGTGCATTGCGCGATACGCATCCGCAGTTGAGTGATATTTGTACAAAGCTCGAGGCTGGGATTGCCGTTGAAGGTATGGAAGCCTTAGCACCGGTCTTGGTTGATTCGATGGAATCACTGTTTGATCAGTTCAGTGACGATTCGGTCGTGGTGGTGTGCGACCCCGAGCGTGTGCGGACGAGAGCACACGACCTCCTGACCACCAGTGAGGAATTTCTCAAGGCGTCATGGCTGATAGCCGCCGACGGTGGCGAGTTGCCGATGGAATTCGAAGGCTCACAGTTCTACACCTGGGATGAAGCCAGAGATTTGGCAGGAGATCGCGCCTGGTGGTCCACGTCTGGTTTTGGTTTGGATGCTGAACTCCAAGAAGACAGTGATGTGCATCGGGTGGACTCCGGCGTAGAGCTGGGCGCGCGCTATCACAAGAACACCGATGAGTTATTGGCCGACCTGCGTGCGCACCTGGACCTGAACTGGGCCGTGGTGGTGCTGACCGAAGGGCATGGTTCGGCAGAGCGTATGTGTGAGGTCCTCAATGGAGCCGACATCGCGGCGCGACTGGTTGATGAACTAGACACCGCCCCTGAGCCAAATCTGGTGACGGTGACAACGGCCAACCTTGAGGCTGGCTTTTTGGCCCCAAGTGCACAGTTGATGGTGGTTACTCAAGCCGATATTTCGGGCGAGCGAGTGGCAACCAAGGACATGCAGCGCATGCCCTCGCGTCGCCGCGGCGGCATTGATGCCTTGGCTCTGACTCCAGGTGACTTTGTTGTTCATGAGCAGCACGGTGTGGGTCGCTATGTCGAGATGGTGAGCCGAGAAGTTCAAGGATCGATGCGTGAGTACCTCGTCGTGGAATATGCGCCCAGTAAGCGAGGTGGACCGGCGGATCGATTGTTTGTCCCCACCGACCAACTCGATCAGGTGACGCGGTATTCGGGTGGCGAAGCGCCCTCGTTATCGCGGATGGGTGGAGCGGACTGGGTTAAGACCAAGGGCCGAGCCCGTAAGGCGGTCAAAGAGATTGCCGCTGGGTTGATCCGTCTGTATTCAGCACGGATGGCAGCGCCAGGCTTCGCCTTTAGTCCCGATACGCCCTGGCAGCGCGAACTCGAAGACGCTTTCCCCTACAACGAGACGATCGATCAACTTGCCTCTATTGATGAGGTGAAAGCGGACATGGAACGTCCCGTCCCCATGGATCGATTGATTTGTGGTGATGTGGGCTACGGAAAGACTGAAATTGCTGTGCGCGCAGCCTTTAAGGCTGTCCAAGACGGAAAGCAAGTTGCCGTCATCGTTCCCACGACCTTGCTCTCGCAGCAACACTTCGTCACGTTCAGCGATCGGTACGCCAACTTTCCGGTGAAGGTGGCTGGCCTGTCGAGGTTTCAAACGGATCGTGAAGCACGTGAAGTGATCGCCGGTCTGGCCGACGGCACGGTGGACGTTGTTATTGGGACGCACCGTTTGTTCTCCTCAGAAATTGCCTTCAAGGACTTAGGGCTAGTGATCGTTGACGAGGAACAGCGCTTTGGTGTGGAGCACAAGGAACACCTCAAGCAAATGCGCGCCGATGTTGATGTACTTGCAATGTCAGCAACCCCGATTCCGCGCACACTGGAAATGGCAGTGACGGGCATCCGCGAAATGTCGACGATCCAAACTCCACCCGAGGAACGCCACCCGGTATTGACCTATGTCGGCCCTTATGAGGATCGCCAGGCTGCGGCAGCTATTCGTCGAGAACTCTTGCGCGAAGGCCAGGTTTTCTATCTTCATAACCGGGTTGAGTCCATTGATGCCGCCGCGCTTTGCGGCTTTGACGTCCTGGTCTGCACCACGATCGTGGAAAATGGACTCGACATTGCCAACGCCAACACGCTGATAGTCGAGCGAGCAGATCGCTTGGGCTTATCCCAACTGCACCAATTGCGTGGTCGAGTGGGGCGCGGTCGCGAACGTGCGTATGCCTACTTCCTCTACCCCCACGACATTACTCTGACCGAAACCGCACATGATCGTTTGAGCACGATCGCTCAGCATTCCGAACTCGGGGGCGGCATGGCTGTGGCGATGAAGGACTTGGAAATTCGCGGTGCGGGTAACTTGCTGGGCGGCGAGCAGTCCGGTCACATTGCCGGTGTGGGCTTTGATTTGTATGTGCGCATGGTTGGTGAAGCCGTGGCCGAGTTCCGCGCAGGCGATGGTGCAACAGTTGAACCTCCGCCCGTGCGCATTGAACTCCCTGTCGATGCACGCATTCCGCAGGACTACATCGCTGAAGAGCGGATTCGATTGCAGGTGTACAAGCAAATCGCAGCCATCACCAATGACGAACAGGCTTCTTCAGTTCACACGGAGTTGCTGGACCGCTATGGCAATTTGCCTGATCAGGTGGATCGCCTGTTGCACGTTGCACAGTTGAGGCAGGTGGCGGCTCGGGTAGGTGTCCAGGAGATCCAGCTCACAGGCCAAACCATCCGATTTTCGCCTGTTGACCTCCCCGATTCCCGACGCCTCAAACTTGAACGCCTTTACCCCGGGACTCTGGTCAAGCCAGCGACGTCCCTCATCATCGTCCCCGCGCCCAAGACTTCCCGCGTTGGCGGCCAACTGGTGCGCGATAATGACGTTATTGAATGGACACGTACTCTCTTGTTACAAGTTTTGGGTGAGAATTAGTTGTTCCCGAATGTAATCGAAAGGGCTCTTGTGAAGTCAGCGCCGATGTGGCTCAAAGCAACCAGCACTGCGGTAGTCCTCGTGGTGGTTGCTGTCGTGACGAGTGCATGTGGTGCGTCAACGGCCTCTGATGCTGCACGGGTCGGCCAGGCTAACCTTTCGATCCGAACCGTTCTCAGCCAAGCAGCGGTCATTGATGACCTCACTCGTGCGACCCAAGCAGGTGCACCCGATGGTGCTGCGGTCAATCGGGCTCAGGTCGCGGTGTGGATTGAAGAACAACTCACTGCTGCCGTGGCCAAGGAACTCAAGGTCACCGTGTCTCAGGCTCAGGTTGATCAGTTTCTCGTCAAGGTCGTTCGCGATAGCGGACTAACGCGTGAGCAATTCGCCCAGCAGTTTGCGATCCAACAAGGCACCTGGGTGGTCCCTGAGCAATTGACGAACTTCACCTTGACTTATTTGCAGCAGCAGGCAATCAAGGCGAAGTTGTTGCCTCGTGGCGGCACCACGGCTCGCTCGTTGGCGCTCAACAAGGCTTTGGCCAAGGCATCTCAATCCGAAGGCGTCTATGTCTCGCCACGCTACGGCGCGTGGGACGCGGCACAAGTTCGCGTGGTTGATGCAGCCAACGATCTGTCCAGCCCCATTGATATCAAGGCCCCCTCTGTTCCTGATCCCTCAAGCGGTCAGCGGTAACGGAACCGGAACCTGACGTGGACCAGCCCGTACCCTTTGACGGCAGTCCTTACGCGATCTCTATTGGTGTGCGTCGCCTGGATTTAGCGAACTGGCTTGATCTGGATTCCCGGGCGGAATTATTGGCGCAGAAATTTCCACTCTTCCAGTCCCACCACGCTGAAGTCGTGGCCACCATTGCGGGTTCCGAGTTCGGCGCAGAAGAAGTCCTTGAATTGGTGAAGGCCGAACTTCAACACCATGGCATCGCCGACAACTCGCAGTCATCGTCGGAGCATTCGTCCTTGCACCCGATTGACCACGCTGGACGGCTCGTCGGCGAAGACGTGTGCTTAATGGAGCAACGTCCCGAGCTAGGGGCGGGCTACTTCCTTACCGCAGCATCAGTGTGCTTCCCCAGTCGTTGGGTTCTGTCTGAAAAAATCGGG
>JAPLBW010000023.1 GCA_026392555.1 Actinomycetota bacterium | reverse complement strand
CGAATTGTGGTTGCCTCTTCATGGCGAACACCAAGCACATAACGCCGCAGTGGCCTTGGCCGCATTTGAAAGTTTCCTCGGTGGGGGACAGCAACGGCTAGATGTTGCCCTGGTGCGCGAGGCCTTTGCCCAAGCAACGGCTCCCGGGCGACTGGAGATCGTGCGTCGATCACCCACCGTCCTGCTTGATGCTGCGCATAATCCCCATGGCGCGCGAGCTACCGCCGAAGCCCTTCGCGAGTCCTTTGACTTCGGATCTGTCATCGCTGTTGTGGGTGCCATGGTTGATAAGGACGTCTCCGGTGTGCTCGCGGAGTTTTCCGATCAAGTCGATGTCATTGTGGCCACCAGCGCGAACGACCCTCGGGCTATGCCGGCCGATGAGGTGGGCGAACTTGCCAGTCAGATCGTGGGTGGTGATCGAGTGGTCGTTGTTCCTGCTCTGGCCGATGCGTTGGAAGTTGCTGTGACCTTGGCTGATGATGCAACAAACGAGGGCACCACTGCAGCGGCGGTCTTGGTAGTTGGTTCGGTTGCCTTGGTTGGCCAGGCTCGTGCCTTGTTGCAGCCATCAAGCGGTGAACTGACATGAGGGCACTTGCATCCGCAGTCTTAGCGTTTGAATCCATCGTGCTCGCGTTGGCCATTCCGGTGGCTATTTCGATTTACCAGGTCAACGGCGCAGTCGCGGGTTGGGTGGGAGGACTGTTAGCCATCTCCTGCTTAGTGGTGACGGCCTTGCTGCGCTTTAGTTGGGCGATCTACGCCGGGTGGCTGATTCAAGTTGCAGCGATAGCTGCCGGATTTGTCATCCCGGCGATGTTCTTCCTAGGTGTGATGTTTGCTGCGTTGTGGTGGTGGGCCCTCAAGCTCGGGCGCTCGGCTAACCCCGTGCCGGCAGATGAGGCCTGACCGGCGGGTAGAGTAGGGGTTTATAGCCCCCCTTTCTTGGAGTCATTGATGACGGAACGCACCCTTGTCTTGGTCAAGCCCGACGGTGTTGCTCGCGGCCTGACCGGCCAGATTTTGGACCGGATCGAGCGCAAGGGCTACCGCTTGGTGGCGCTGGAACTGCGCACCCTTGATGTGGCTACCGCCCAAGCCCACTACGGCGAACATGCGGACAAGCCCTTCTTTGGCGAGCTGGTCTCGTTTATCACCTCCGCCCCGTTGGTGGCAGCAGTGATTGAGGGCCCCGAAGCCATCACCGCATGGCGCACCCTGATGGGCGTGACGGACCCGATCAAGTCCGCGCCAGGCACTATTCGCGGCGACCTTGCGTCCGTTATGACCGAAAACCTCGTCCATGGCTCGGATTCACCCGAATCGGCCGCCCGCGAGATTGCACTGTTTTTCCCAGGTCTGGGATAAGCGTCACCTGCTCTAGGTATCCTCAAAGACGCACTTGCGTTTGATCTTCCCCTTGGAGGGCTGCTTTTCATGGCAAACAGAATGTCATTTATTGGTCGCGACATGGCCGTTGACTTGGGTACCGCTAACACCTTGGTGTACGTCCGCGGTCGCGGTGTGGTTTTGAACGAGCCATCCGTTGTTGCCATTAACCAGACCACGCGCAGCGTGCTAGCGGTGGGTCTTGAAGCCAAGAAGATGATCGGCCGCACCCCAGGCAACATCGTGGCTATTCGCCCACTCAAAGATGGTGTGATCGCTGACTTCGATACCACTGAGCGCATGTTGCGTTACTTCATTCAAAAGGTGCACACCCGCCGCCACCTGGCCAAGCCCCGCATTGTGGTCTGCGTACCTTCGGGCATCACCGGTGTGGAACAGCGCGCGGTCAAGGACGCTGGCTATGCCGCGGGTGCCCGCAAGGTGTACATCATTGAAGAGCCGATGGCTGCCGCGATTGGCGCGGGACTTCCGGTGCACGAGCCCACCGGCAACATGGTGGTCGACATCGGTGGGGGAACCACTGAAGTTGCGGTGATTTCGTTGGGTGGCATCGTCACGGCGAAGTCGATTCGTATTGGTGGCGACGCACTTGACTTGGCGATTATTGAGTACATCAAGAAGGAGTACTCGCTGTTGCTCGGTGAGCGCACGGCCGAGGAAATCAAGATGTTGATCGGTTCCGCATTCCCGATTCCTGACGAGCCACATGCTGAAATCCGCGGTCGTGACCTGGTTTCTGGTCTGCCCAAGACCATCGTGGTGGCCAGCGAGGAAATCCGTAAGGCCATTGAAGTCCCGGTGACCTCGATCGTTGATGCGGTGAAGACGACCTTGGACCAGACGCCACCTGAGCTTTCGGGTGACCTGATGGAACGCGGCATCGTGCTCACCGGTGGCGGGGCTTTGCTCAAGGGTCTTGACGAGCGCATTCGCCACGAAACGGGGATGCCCATTCACATTGCTGATAACCCGCTGGACTGTGTGGCTATCGGATCGGGCAAGTGTGTTGAGGAATTTGAATCTCTTCAACAAGTCCTTATTTCCGAGCCGCGACACTAATCAAAGTGCGCGGCAATCGTTGCCGTTACCTTGTAGATACTGATGAGATCTGGGCGCGCGCGACTGGCACTGGCCATTGTCGTACTCATATGTGTGACCTTTATCGTTCTCAGCCTTCGCGGCGGCACCGACAGTGTGCGTGGTGCGGGTGCAACGACTCTGGGTCCCTTCCAACGCGTGGTTTCGTCCATCACGCAACCCATCAGTAATTTCTTTGGTTCACTCACGCGCATTCGCAGCAATGAAAAGACGGTCAGCGCCCTCCAAGCTCGAAACTCTGAACTCGAAACCCAGTTACGCGTCAATGCGGGACAAGCGGGGGCAGCGGGACAGTTGCAAAAACTGCTCAAGACTGCCGGTCAAGGAAGAATCCGCATTGTTCCAGCCCGGGTGATCGCGATCGGCCCCTCACAAGGCTTTGCCTGGTCGGCCACCTTGGATTCGGGCTCGCGTGATGGCATCAAGAAGGACCAAACCGTCATTAATGGCGATGGCTTGGTCGGACGCGTGACCAGTGTGGGGGCGACGACTTCAACGGTTTTGTTGGCAATTGACCCCAACTCCTCGATTGGGGCTCGGGCCGCCAATTCATCCGAAGTCGGCATCGCGACGGGTAATGGCTTGAGCGGATTGACGTTCCAATTGCTCAACCAAAGTGCACCGTTGCAAAAGGGTGATCCACTGCTGACTTTTGGTTCGCTTCGCGATCGGCCATTCATTCCCGGTATTCCGATGGGCATCATCACTGAAGTTAAAGGCGCGGCTGGCTCACTCACTCGCACGGCCGTGGTCAAGACCTATGTCAACTTCTCGGCACTTGATGTGGTGGGAGTCGTTGTTGGTGTTCCTGCTCGTGATCCACGTGATTCCTTGATTCCCCGCTCGCCTACACCAGCGCCCACGGTGACGATCACCTTGACTCCATCATCGACTGCTCAGCCCACGCCGACTCCATCAGTTACGCGCGCAGGTACTCCGCGGCCGACCCCAACAGGGGCTTAAGTCATGTCCGTTTTTTGGGGTCGATCTCTGGTGGCTGCAGTCTGGGTGATGGGCGCGGTCGTGCTTCAATCGGTGGTCCTTAGTCAACTGGGATTGCCCGGAGCCACACCGGATTTGATTGTGGTGCTGGTCGCCGGCTGGGCACTGTCGCGCGGATCCCTTGAGGGAGTCATTGTTGGGTTTGCCGCTGGGCTGTTGTTGGATGTGATACCGCCGGCAGTGGGTACCTTCGGCATTTGGCCCTTGGTGTTAGCGCTGGTGGGGTTCCTCACCGGACTGTTGGCCGATGACAGCCAGGGATCCTCGTTGACCCCGCTGCTGGTAGTGGCCGTGGCCGCATTGTCGACTTTGGCGCTATATGCGGGGGTTTCCCAACTAGTCGGCGCCCGAGCCTTCAGCTGGTCACAGATTTATGGACAGGCGTTAACCCAGGGTCTTTATGCTGTCCTATTAGCGCTTGTTGTTCTGCCCGCACTTTCTGCCACATTGCGGTGGGTCGAACCCTCTTCCCCGCGCTACTAGCCGGCCGAAGGAGGGAACCGTGAGCGATCGTTCGCGACTGCGCCTCCTTGTCCTTCAGGTGTTGGCCGTTTCGTTAATGCTGACTCTCTTTGGTCGATTGTTCTTCCTTCAAGTCGTGAGCGGTGAGCAATACCAGCGAGCGGCCGCAGACAACCGGACGCGCGAAGTAGTCACGCCGGCAGTTCGTGGATTGATTCTTGATTCCCAGGGCCGCCCGTTGGCGCAAAACCGAACCACGATTGTGGTCTCCGTCGATCGCACAGCAGTCAGGAAGCAAAAGGATGATGGCGTAGCGGTCATCAAGCGCTTGAGTAAGACGCTGGGGATGAGAGAGAGCAAGGTCAAAGGTTCCCTCACGTTGTGTGGAACTAAGGGTGCAGCCAAAGCGCCAGTGTGCTGGAACGGTTCGCCGTATCAACCCATTCCCATCGCAAAAGATGTCTCTACTGACGTGGCGTTAAGCATCATGGAGCGACGGGAGTTGTATCCGGGAGTGACAGCCGAGCTGTCGACCGTGCGCGATTACCCGGCCCCAGGTGGTGCACAGTCAGCACACGTATTGGGATATCTCGGACCCGTGAGTGACAAGGAATACAGCGATGGGTCATCGGGATTGCGCCGAACCGACCTCATCGGCCGGGCCGGCCTAGAAGCCAGCTACGACACCTATTTACGCGGAGTTCCAGGGTTTAAGTCCTTGGCCGTGAATAACGCTGGTTCCGTCACAGGAACCGTGGCGACGCAGGATGCAACGCCGGGCAACTACGTGGTGACCAACCTAGACGCCCGTGTCCAGGCCGTTGCTGAAAAGGCACTCAAGACTCAGATCATGGCTGCGCGCGCTGGGAAGACCTACAAATGTGGTGGTGGCTGCCGAGCAGATTCGGGCTCAGTGGTTGTACTCAATGCAAAGACTGGCGCCGTTGTGGCGATGGCGAGTTACCCCTCCTACGACCCGAACGTCTGGGTGGGCGGGGTGTCGCAAAAGGAGTACCAAAGCTTGACCGCTCCGAGTTCCAACACGCCGTTGTTGTCGCGCGCATGGGCTGGCGAGTACATCCCCGCATCCACGTTCAAAGTCATTTCAACTGCCGCTGCTGTTCGAGCCGGCGAGAGCGTCAATTCGCTTTATGACTGTGCGCGTGAATACAAGGTGGGAAACCTCACCAAGAAGAACTTTGAATCCGAAGCCTTCGGGCCGATTACGCTTCGTCGCGCGATTGAAATCTCGTGCAATACGGTGTTCTATGGCTTGGGCTATGACGCGTGGGTGCGTGATGGCGGATTGTCACCGAAGGCTGGGGGAGCTGACGAATGGTTCGTAAAGACAGCTCGTGATTTCGGCTTGGGCTCGTTGACCAATGTTGACTTGCCTAGCGAGCGTCCAGGTCGCGTGGTGGACCGGGCCGATGTCCTCAAGCGGTGGAAGGACAACAAGGCCACCTACTGCAAGCGGGCCAAGACTGGCTATCCCGAGATTGGCGATCGCACGCGGGCCCGGCTGCTGACGGCCTTTGCTCAGGAAAACTGTGTTGATGGCGGTCAATACAAGGGTGGTTTTGCTGCTGACTTCGCCATTGGCCAGGGCGAGACCGCGGTCACGCCACTGCAGATGGCCACCGTGTACGCAGCTATCGCTAATGGCGGCACCCTGTGGGAGCCCCAAGTCGCCAAGGCGGTGATTTCTCCATCCGGCGTAGTAATTAAGAAGTTTGAACCAAAGGCAAGCGGGCAGATCCCGGTCGACCAAGCGACGTTGCAATACATCCAACGTTCGCTGCGCGGGGTGGCAACGAATGGAACCGGCAAGGGCCTATTCAAGGACTTCCCCGTAGCGGTTTCAGCGAAGACCGGTTCGGGTCAGGTCACGGGCAAGGACGACACGTCGTGGTTTGACTCGTATGCGCCCTCGGACAATCCGCAATATGTTGTGGTGATGATGGTGAGCCAAGGTGGAACCGGTGCTGGCACGAGTGGACCTGGTGTAAAAAAGATTTACCAAGCCTTGTTTGGCGTGACAGGTTCGACAGCGAGCGCTTCTCGGTCGGTGCTCCCAGGTGGACGGTTGCCGACGGCACTACCGACCATTGGTAAAGATGGTTCGATCAAGCAGCCGGCGGTGGCTAAGCGATGAGCCTGGGCTATCCCTCCACTGATGTGTATCGCCGTCGCAGTTCTGTTGACCGGGCTTTTGATCGCGATTCCACGCTGCGTCGGCTCGATTGGGTGTTGATGGGTGCGGTTCTCGCGCTGTTATTCGTTGGAACCCTGCTGGTGTGGTCCGCAACCCGCCAGCGACAGCTGGACTTAGGTCTGGACCCGCAAGCCGTGCTGAAAAAGCATCTGTTGAACATCATCATCGGCATTTCGCTGGCAGTGATGACCACTTTGCTGGACTACCGGATGTTGCGCGCTTACGCACCACTGGTTTACATCGCTTCGGTTGTGGGTTTGTTGGCCGTGCTGTCGCCGTTGGGCTCAACGATCAATGGCGCGCACTCGTGGATCATCTTGCCGGCAGGTTTTAGTGTTCAGCCGTCGGAATTTGCCAAAGTTGCACTCGTTGTCGGTGTCGCGATGCTCTTGAGTGAGCGCCGCGATGGCGAATCATCACCATTGCTCAGTGATCTGGGGTTGGCTTTGGGGTTTGCTGCAATTCCGTTGCTCTTGATCATGTTGCAACCTGACCTCGGCACGGCGATGGTTATCTCCTTCATCATTTTGGGCATGCTCGCCGTCGCAGGCGTGCCAACAAAGTGGATCGCCGGCATGGTGGGCGCGGCCGCCGTCCTGGGCCTGATCGCTATCAAGGTTGGCGTGCTCAGTACCTATCAAGTCAATCGCTTTGCTGCCTTTGCCAATCCATCGTTGGATCCTCGAGGCGTGGGATACAACACCGGCCAAGCGCGCATTGCCATTGGCCAAGGCGGGTTATCGGGACAAGGGCTGTTCAAGGGAACGCAAACCAATGGCAAGTTCGTCCCCGAACAGCAAACAGACTTCATCTTTACGGTTGCCGGTGAAGAGCTCGGACTCATCGGCGCGGGGATGATCATTGTCTTGCTGGGAGTAATTTTGTGGCGCACGATTCGCATTGCCCGACGTGCCGAGGACCTGTTTGGGGTGCTGGTTGCTACCGGAATTGCGTGTTGGTTCACCTTCCAGGCCTTTGAAAATATTGGAATGACCCTCGGCATCACACCAGTAACGGGATTGCCCTTGCCCTTTGTTTCCTACGGTGGCTCGGCCATGTTTGCCAACATGATGGCCATTGGGCTGTTACAGAACGTGCACCTCAAACGCTACGTCTAGCAGGTTCTGTCCTTGCCGGTACAGTTGCGGCATGTCTGGTGCTTCGGTCTTCCCTCAGTTAGAAGCGTTACTCCCCTTCGTCACTAAGCCGATTCAGTACGTCGGTGGCGAACTCAACAGCACGATCAAGGATTGGGATACCTGCGACGTCCGCTGGGCGTTGATGTATCCGGATGCTTATGAGGTGGGATTGCCCAACCAAGGCTCCATGATTTTGTATGAAGTCCTCAACGAGCAAGAGGGCATCTTGGCCGAGCGCACCTACGCGGTGTGGCCAGACCTAGAAAAGTTGATGCGCGAAAACCACGTCCCTCAGTTCACCGTTGATGCGCACCGCGCGGTGGGGGACTTCGATCTACTCGGGCTGAGCTTTAGTACTGAATTGGGTTACACCAACATGCTCACGGCGTTGGATTTGGCGGGCATTCCTATGTACGCCGCAGATCGCGGAATGGATGACCCGATCGTGGTGGCTGGGGGGCATGCAGCGTTTAACCCCGAACCCATCTCGCGCTTTGTTGATGCCGCGGTCCTAGGCGATGGTGAAGAAGCGGTCTTGATGATCAGCGCCATCGTGCGTCAATGGAAGAGCGAAGGCCGGCCAGGCGGTCGCGAAGAAGTCTTGCTGCGCTTAGCTGAAACCGGAAGCGTCTACATCCCCGCTTTCTATGACGTGGATTACCACGACGATGGACGTATTCGTCGTGTCACGACTAATCAAACGCGTGCACCATGGCGAGTGTCCAAGCACACCGTGATGAATTTGGATGAATGGCCGTTCCCCAAGAAGCCGCTCGTGCCGCTGGCCGAAACTGTCCACGAGCGCATGAGTGTCGAGATCTTCCGTGGATGCACTCGCGGATGCCGCTTCTGTCAGGCCGGAATGATCACTCGTCCGGTCCGCGAACGCAGCATCACCGGTATCGGTGACATGGTGAAAGCTGGCCTAGAGGCCACCGGCTATGAAGAAGTGGGCCTGCTCTCGCTCAGTAGCGCTGACCACAGTGAGATTGCCGAAATCGCGAAGGACCTGGCTGATCGCTACGAAGGAACTCAGACCGGATTGAGCTTGCCGTCCACCCGCGTTGATGCATTTAACGTGGACTTGGCCAACGAATTGACCCGCAATGGTCGCCGCAGCGGTTTGACGTTTGCGCCCGAAGGCGGAAGCGAACGCATTCGTAAGGTGATCAACAAAATGGTCACCGAGGAAGACTTGATTCGCACCGTGACCACGGCCTATGCCAATGGCTGGCGACAAGTCAAGTTGTACTTCATGTGTGGTTTGCCCACTGAAACCGACGAAGACGTATTGCAAATTGCTGAAGTTGCTAAGCGAGTGATTGAAGCTGGCCGCGAAGCATCAGGCATGAAGGACATTCGCTGCACGGTTTCCATCGGAGGATTTGTTCCCAAGCCGCACACGCCATTTCAATGGGCGGCTCAACTCAATCATGAAGCAACGGATGCACGGTTACACAAACTGCGTGACGCTATTCGCGCAGACCGTCGTTACGGCAAGTCCATTGGTTTTAGGTATCACGACGGCAAGCCAGGAATCATTGAAGGATTGCTCTCTCGAGGCGATCGCCGGGTGGGAGCAGTCATTGAGCGGGTATGGCGTCAAGGAGCACGATTTGATGGCTGGAGCGAGCACTTTTCGTACCAAGCCTGGGCGGACGCTGCGCATGAAGCCCTGAGTGATGTGCCCGTTGACTTGGATTGGTACACCATTCGCGAACGCGGTGAGGACGAAGTTCTACCGTGGGATCACCTCGATAGCGGGCTGGACAAAGAGTGGTTGTGGCAGGACTGGCAAGAATCCATCAGTGGGGCAGAGGTTGAAGACTGCCGATGGACTCCGTGCTACGACTGCGGGGTGTGCGATCAAATGGGCACCAGCATTCAGATCGGTCCGACTGGCCAGCGCTTGCTCCCCGTCACGGTTGTTGATCCCACCCCAGTGCTTGCCAATGAGGCGAGCTTGTAGATGGCACGTCGCCCCGAAGGTCCACCACCCCCACCCACTGTTCAAAAAGTGCGCATCCACTACACCAAACGTGGGCGCCTGCGTTTCTCCTCGCACCGAGATTTCCAGCGTGCGTTCGAACGAGCGATTCGTCGCGGCAACATCCCCGTTGCTTTTAGCGCAGGATTTAATCCGCACCCGAAAGTCTCGTATGCCAACGCTGCACCCACGGGTGTGGCCAGTGAGGCCGAGTATGTGGAAATTGGCTTGGCCATGCGTTGTGATGTTAAGCAGTTAGCTGCGGTTCTCGACGAGTCGTTGCCCACCGGATTTGATGTCGTGGAAGTCGTTGAAGTCAAGGAAGGCTCGTTAGCTGACCGACTCGAGGCTTCGGCATGGTTGATTGAGTTTCCTGGGTCTGACCCAGCAGCAGTTGATGCCGCAGTGGCGGCTTTCTTGGCTGCCGACGAGGTGCAGGTGCAGCGCATGACCAAGAACGGAATGCGCCATTTCGATGCCCGCAGTGCGGTTGTGACATTAGGGCCAGTACTGGCCGGTTCCCCTGAT
>JAPLBW010000179.1 GCA_026392555.1 Actinomycetota bacterium | reverse complement strand
GGAATCGTTGTGGCAAGCATGATCGCGCTGGCGTGGTTCGTGGCGCGCTTCATTGAGGCCCCGTTATCAAAGTCGGTTCGTGGCGCGCTTAACCATGCGCTGCAGCAGATGCGATCCGAAGGCCGGTAACCTCACTGTCATGCGGATCTCAGTCATCGGCACCGGCTACCTCGGCGCCACACATGCAGCATGCATGGCAGACCTTGGGCATGAGGTCATTGGATTTGACGTGGACCCGGAAAAGGTTGCCAGCTTGGCTGCTGGCACAGTGCCGTTCCACGAGCCCGGGCTTGAAGATGTCCTCCAACGAGCACTCGCCTCCGGTCGTTTGAGGTTTACCACCACCATCGCTGACGTTGCAGCCCATGCTGATGTGCACTTTCTCTGCGTGGGAACTCCACAAAGCAAAGACTCCAATGCCGCCGACATGTCACAGGTCAACGGTGCGATTGACCTTTTGGCCCCGCACCTTGACCGGGCTTGCTTAGTTGTCGGCAAATCAACCGTCCCGGTAGGCACAGCTCAACGGCTTGCCGACCAACTGCGCTCCACTTCACCGGCATCAACTGATGTTCACCTGGCATGGAATCCGGAATTTCTTCGCGAAGGACATGCTGTTGCCGACACCGTCGCACCTGATCGGCTGGTCATTGGCGTCACCGATCCCGCTGATGAAGCAACTCTGCGTCAGGTTTACGCACAGCTCTTGGCCAATGACGTTCCGCTCATCGTGGCGGACCTGCCCACATCCGAATTAGTCAAAGCCTCGGCCAATGCCTTCCTGGCCACCAAGATTTCTTTTATTAACGCCATCGCTGAGTTGTGCGAGGCAACCGGCGCGGACATTACCGTGCTTGCTGATGCCATTGGTCGTGACGAACGCATTGGGCGTCAATTTCTCAATGCTGGATTAGGTTTCGGTGGCGGATGCCTGCCCAAGGACATTCGTGCGTTTCGGGCACGTGCAACCGAACTCGGCATCGGTGAATCGTTGGATTTCCTCGACGACGTTGATGCGATTAACCAGCGCTGTCGCACCCGCGCCGTTACAGCAGCACTTTCCCTGACATCACAACAGCTCGCTGGCAAGCCCGTCACCATCTTGGGTGCAGCCTTTAAGCCAGACAGTGATGACGTGCGTGACTCTCCGGCGTTGGCAGTAGCGGCCGAACTTATTGAACACGGTGCTCAGGTAACCATCTTTGACCCGGTGGCCAATCAGAACGCATCAACTCGGGTTCCAACCGCGGCGTATGCCCACACCCTTGAGGAAGCTCTCGCTGGAGCTGAACTGGTCTTACTTCTCACCGAATGGAAGCAGTTCCAAGACCTTGACCCCATTAAAACAAAGTCACAGGTGGCCATGCCCTTCATGATTGATGCCCGCAACGTGCTTGATCCGCAACAATGGGCACATGCTGGCTGGACTATTCACAGTTTGGGTCGTGGCACGCGCCATCCCTAACGGCGAAGGTTTTCGCCCTTGCTCTTAGCCACAGCAGTGAGCTCGCGCTGGAAATCAACCATCTTGGCCTGCAAGGACGCATCAGCAGCCCCAAGGATTCGCACCGCCAAGAGGCCGGCATTGCGCGCGTTGTCCACGGCCACCGTGGCAACCGGAACACCAGCGGGCATTTGAACGATCGACAACAGCGAATCCAAACCGTCAAGGTTTTTCAGTGATACCGGAACGCCGATCACCGGTAACGGCGTGACAGCAGCCAACATCCCCGGCAGGTGTGCCGCGCCACCAGCACCAGCGATGATCACCTTCAAGCCACGACTAGCCGCGGTTTGTCCGTACTTGATCATTTCTTCCGGCATGCGATGGGCAGAAACCACGTCAGCTTCGTACGCAACGCCAAACTCCTCGAGTGCTTCGGCTGCGGCCTGCATCACTGGCCAATCCGAATCGCTGCCCATCACTAATCCAACGATGGGCGAGATGTTTTCAGTCATTGCTTCACTCCGTGATTTCGCCGGTGAGGTACGCAGCCGCATGCCGACCACGTTCAAGTAAATCTTCTAAATCGTCGCCAACAACGGTGACATGCCCAACTTTGCGACCAGGGCGGACTTCTTTGCCGTACATGTGAATTTTCAGACCAGGGTCACGAGCCATGCAATGCAAGTATGCGTGATACATGTCGGGGTGATCGCCCCCGAGCACATTGATCATGACCACGTGCGGTGCGAGTGCCGCGGTAGAACCTAAGGGCAGGTCGAGTACAGCGCGCAGGTGTTGTTCGAATTGACTCGTCACCGCACCATCGATCGTCCAATGCCCACTGTTATGGGGGCGCATAGCCAATTCATTCACCACAACGCCATTTGCCGTCAAGAACATCTCCACAGCAAGCATGCCGGTGACGTCGAGTAGCTGTGCGATCTGCAAGGCGATGGCCTGGGCCTGCATTGCGGTGTCTTCATCAATAGGGGCTGGTGCAATCACCTCGCGGCAGATGCCATCGCGCTGGATTGTTTGAACTACCGGGTATACCGCTGCTTGTCCATGAGGCGACCGCGCAACTTGGACGGCCAGCTCGCAGGTGAAATCAACTTTCTCTTCCACCAGCCAGCGCACGTTACTTCCCGACAACACGACAGCGGCTTCCTCGGCGGAAGAAACAACCATCACACCCTTACCGTCATACCCACCACGGGCGGTCTTGAGAACAACTGGCCATCCAGCGGTCGCAGCGAAGTCGACGACGTCCTCTGCACTAGTTACTTCACGCCACAAGGGCGCGGGAATTCCCGCCGCAGACAAGGTGGTACGCATCTGCAACTTGTCTTGCGCATTAACGAGAGCATGCGGGCCCGGGCGCACCGCGATGCCCGCAGCAATTAGGGCGTCGAGATGTTCGGTCGGAACATGTTCGTGATCAAAGGTGATGACGTCACAGTCACGGGCAAAGGCCAGCAAGTCATCGAGGCTGTCGTGATTGCCGATCACTGTTGCAGGGACAACCTGGGCGGCCGATTCCTGAGCATCCGCCGCAAGGACGGTGAACTTCACTCCCAGACCAATCGCGGCTTGAGCACACATGCGGGCCAATTGGCCTGCGCCCACCATGCCCACCACCGGGAAACTCACTCCCTAAGACTACCCGCCGCATGTACCGGGTCGTTGTGCGGAGCAGGTAACCTGTCAGCCATGAGGGCTCTGTATCAGCGGTTTCAGCACCTCATCCATGAACTCGCAAAATTCGGCATCGTCGGAGCTTTTGCTTTCGTCATCGATGTTGGCTCATTCAATCTCCTGCGGTACGTGGGTGATGTCGGACCACTAACATCCAAGGGAATTGCCGCCCTGCTGGGAATGACCTTCGCTTACTTCGCCAACAGGCACTGGACCTGGGGGGATCGAGAGCGCACGAGTTTTCGCCGCGAATACTTGCTGTTCTTCATAGTCAACGGCGTCGCCCTCATCATCGCTGAAAGTGCATTATTCATCAGCCACTACGTTCTTGGGTACCAATCGGTTCTCGCCGACAACATTTCAGCAAACGTCATCGGACTACTCCTAGGAACCTCATTTCGGTTCTACGCTTATCGACGTTGGGTATTTCCTGAAACCGTTGATGCAGCGCTCGTCGATGACTCCACACCACCGTCGGAAACCTCGACCATTGTGTGATTGCCGCTTTCTAAGTCTCTGGCGTCTTGATCGCTTTGAATGAGGAAGAGGGCAAAGGTTGTTGGCCTGGTGTTAACTAACTCCAATCGTCCGCCCAAGTTTTCGATGAGTGCGCGCGCCACGGACAGGCCCAGCCCACTACTACCGCCGCCGCTGATGTTGCGCTCGAACATAGATTTCGATAGCTCTGGGGTAATTCGCGAACCCTCATCACTGATTTCGACCACCACGAGGCCCGCTGTATCACGGGCCCGAACGGAAACCGTGCCTTCGCCGTGCACGAGTGCGTTGTCAAACAAAGTGGCAAAGATCTGACGCAGTGGGCCATCGCCCCCTCGTACTGTGACGGCTGGCGCCGAAGCCTCAATTCTTCGATCGGCTCGCGCAAAGAGAGGGCGCCATTCAGCTTCCTGTTGAGACAACACGGAAGCCAGGTCAGCCTCTGCCTCACCGATCTCCGACTGGCGAGCAGCGATCAGCAAATCCGAGATCACGTCTCGCAGGCGGTCAATCTGTTCATTCGCAGCATTAACGCCGAGCCGAGCCGAAGCGTAATCCGAGCGGTTGCACGCATCAATAACTTCATCGAGTTGCAATTCGATCGCTGTTAATGGCGTCCGGAGTTGGTGGGTCACATCAGCTACGAGGCCGCGTTCAGCACGCAACAGTTCGGCAACCCGAACGGAACTGGAATCCAAACTGTCTGCCACCTGATCCAAGTCCGCCATCCCATAACGGCGAGCTGGGCGAAGATCGCCCGCGCCAATGCGCGAGGCGTCTTCGGCTAGATAAACCAAGACTAAGGTGAGCAATCGAGAGCGTCGAATAGCAATCAAGAATCCAATAAGCAACGCAAAGATGACGATTCCCGAAATTTTCACGGCCACAGCCGCCAGGGAAACGATGGAATCAGTGGGCTCGGTGATGATCACCTGCACACCACCGGAATTCCCAGCTCCTTGTTCGGAGGATTTCTGAGGTTGCGAACCAAAGGTGAGCGTTTGACCTGTGGGGAAAGTAACCACCGTGAGGCGCTTGCGCTCGAGGTAGGGACGCAAAGACTCTTTGTCCACTGGCAATCCTGCCTTGATGCGGTAATCCACCACTTTGGCGTCATTTTGCGCCTGAGTTGTTGCGAAAACTTTGGTTTTCTGTCTGATCCCGTAGTTGGAGTACCCCAGGAGTGGGATGGCAATCAGTAAGGCAGTGATGAAAACCGACGTGACGGTGGTGAAAATGATTCTGCGGGGCACGTTATTCCCCTGATTGCGATTCAAATCGCAGGCCAACTCCACGTACCGTTGAGATATAGCGCGACTCGGTAGCAGAGTCTCCAAGTTTGCGACGCAACCATGAAACGTGCATGTCCAAGGTCTTGCTCGACCCATACCAGTGGGTGTGCCACACCTCGCGCATCAAACGTTCGCGCGGAATGGTGGTTCCGTGCTCGCGCATCAGGGCATGGAGCAAGTCAAATTCCATGCGGCTCAACGTCATCTCACGCCTGCCTACCCACGCCTTGCGCGCATTGGCGTCAAGAACGACATCTTGAACGCGCAACGTGTTGAGTTCCCCCACTTGACCACGGCGCAACAGTGAACGAATTCGCGCCATCAATTCCTTGGAGCGAAAAGGCTTTGCGACATAGTCATCAGCGCCCATCTCGAAGCCGACGACAACATCCATCTCGGCACCACGGGCTGTCAAAATCAAAATAGGTAAACGCGCATCTTCGGATCGCAAGGTGCGGCACACTTCCAAGCCATCAAGGTCAGGCAACCCCAGATCGAGGACCACGAGGTCCTGGTTTCCTGCACGAACTTGTGCCAGCGCTGACTTTCCTTCTGCCGCGATATGAACGTCGTGCCCTTCGCGTTCGAGAGCGCGTGCCAAAGGCTGGGCGATCGCTAGATCGTCCTCCACAAGAAGCACTCGTCCCATATATCCAACATAGCCCTATCCGGACAGGGCTGACCCGAGAAGGGCGCGAAGAGTGGCAGGCACGCCTACCAATAGCTCGTCAGAATCGGCGAGGAGTTCAATCAGCCACACATCGGTTGCTGCGGCAGCCACCGTGGCGCAATGTCTAACGCGCGCCACGTCTGCCGATTCATCGTCGGCGCGAACCAGGACCCCCACACCCCGAGCCGCAGCAAGCCAACTGCGATCAGTTTTTACATCATGTCCACTGGACACATCGAGTCCATCACGATTCGCCGACACCGCGACTGCCTGCGTCGTGTCACTACTGATGGTGGACACCACCCAACCGACAGCGCCGATCGCCTCGCTGGCTGAATCCACCACGGCCACCAGTCGATCTAGCGCACTCAGACCTTGTGACATCACCATGACCCGAAGGCCTGCTTCCAAGGCATTCGTGGCGCGCTCAGCGTTGGTCGCCCATTCAGGGCCAGAGCGTCGTCGTCGGCGGCGCTCCACAGGCTCCGACAACGGAGTATCGCGACCGGCTAACAGGACGCGGCTCGAACCTTCTCGCTTCGCCGCATATTGAGCTTCATCTGCCCACCCCATGAGCCGGCGGGAGGTGATCTCCCCTGACCCGTCAGCTACCGATGTTGATGCCACCCCGACGGCCAAACCACCGGGGTACGCCGATCGCTCTAGTGCGTTAAGAATCGAATTTGCGACCTTCTCGGCGATCTCCAAAGTGACATTGGGCAAGACAATCGCGAACTCGTCACCACCAATGCGACCCGCGAGAGCGCGCGTGACATTTCCTGTGGCTTGCGAAATGGCATCAGCACAAGCACGGATTAAACGGTCGCCCGCTTGGTGACCTTCATTATCGTTAGCAAATTTCAAACCGTTGACGTCAGCCATCACCACTGAGACCGGATCACCGCTGACCTGATACTCAACAAGTGCGCGCTCAAGGGCTAAATCCACCGCCCGACGATTAGCTAAACCAGTAAGCGGGTCGCTGTAGACCAAGTGCTCGACCTGCGAAAAGCGCTCAGCTTGTGCGATTCCTGATGCCAAGACTGCCGATAAGACTTCCGCAAGTTGACCGTCCTCTTCATTGAACGGCTCTTGACCGCTCAACCGCGTGGCATACAGCTCCCCCCACACGCGCCCCTCCAACAAGATCGGGGCTACCACCGCCGACCCCTTATTTCGAAGGGTCAAATAGCGAAGTGCATCTTCATCTCCTACCGGCGGATCCAGGCTCACGACAAAGGGTGCGGGATCTTTGAGCAGCAAGGGAAACGATGGGAGGTCTTGAAATCCTTGGTTAAGCGGTCGTGGCTCTTCCCAACTCGACAGGTCGCCAACGTTGATCACCGTGCGCACAGTGCCGCGCTCACGCTCGAGGTAGCCGATAGAAACCGAAGCCGCGCCCAGCGAGCTGCAGGCTTCAAGGGCAGCAGTTTCGAGAAGGTCAACGAGCTCTTGCGGCTCCGCCAGGATGCGCGCAAGACGAGCCACACTGTGCAATCGCATGTTTGGTCCGTCCCGCCGCGCTCTTACTTAGGATCCGTCGCCAGGAACACCAGGGCCACTTGAGCGACGGCGCTGATCGTCTTCTTCATACAAGCGATACACCTCGCGCTGAATCTTCTCCACGTCAGGGACGCTCGCGATGATCAATGATCCCTGCTCAGCGGCCGACTGAACACTCAACGTTCCGCAATTCAGGATTCGCTCGGTTAACGTCTTGTCAAACGTGACATTGTTAACGCGCGACAAAGGCATGTCACGACCCATGCGCCGAATGAGCCCCGTGCGGACGATGATCCGCCGATTCGTAAACACGTAGTCCGTGGTGAACCAATTAAGGAACGGGCGCACGGCCCATCCCACGATGAGCACCAAGGCAGCGATCCAGGTCACGGCGCTAATGGTGTTGGCAAAAATATTTGATCCATTGAAAGTAGAGAGCAGGAAGGCCGCACCAGCGACCGTGGCGATCAGCACGAGCGCGGGAACAATCAAGGAGCGCCAGTGAGGTCGCATTTCAAAGGCGATGGATTCGCCATCGCCTAGCAGTTTCGGTGGGTATGCCATGCCTCATAGTTCCATGATCAGGTAATCCATCAACGAACGACCCGCCCCAGACCAGCGCTAGCGCACATGGACGACGTCCCCTGCGCCAACCGTGACAACGACTCCATCGGCTTCCTGAACTTCCAGCCTGCCGTATGGATCCAGATCAACAGCCAACCCGCTCAATGTCTGGCCCGACGGTAAGTGAACAGATACCTCGCGCCCAACGGTCGAACTCAACGCTCGATATTCATCCAGCACATCCGATGGCCAAGACCCGTCCTCTTCAATTGGTCCCACGAGTTCACCTAGGTGCCCAAGGATTGATAGCAACAACTGCGGATGATCAAAACCGGCGACACCTTCCATCACCAATGACGTCGCAGTGGCGATAGGCCGCTGCTCGTGCGTCATCGAGGTATTGATCCCGACACCAATAACCACGG
>JAPLBW010000249.1 GCA_026392555.1 Actinomycetota bacterium | reverse complement strand
TTGCGCGAAACCACGATGGATCCGCGCAATCGAAGCCTGCGCCGCGTGACGATGAACGATGCTGAGGCAGCCGACAAGGTCTTCGAACTTCTGATGGGTAGCGATGTCGGGCCACGCAAGGAATTCATCGTTGAAGCTGAGGGATTGGCGCAGGCCCGCATCGACGCTTAAGCCTGCAGGTGAGTGAGCTTTCCGGTGGCCACGTCGTAGATGGCTCCTGCAACAGCAAGGTCCTTGGGAAGCAACGGGTGCGAGGTAATCGCAGCGATGTCCTTGCGCAACGTCGCCATCGGATCTTTGATCGGGCGAAACTTAATGCTGCTCGTGTCGATGCCGTGACGCTGATCAATGAGTTCGTGTAATTCAGCCTCAGTCGACTGTGCCATTCGACATTGCGTGTGCGGCATGACGAGTACGCGTTTGACTCCCAACAGATAAACAGCCAGGACCAAGGTGCGTAATACGTCACCGGTGACTCGAGCTCCGGCGTTACGCAAGATCTTGGCGTCGCCTGGTTGAAGTCCGAGAACTTCCAGCGGAGCAATGCGCGAGTCCATGCAGGTGATGATGGCTAAACCTTTGGCCGCTATTGCTTCCAGTCCGCCCAGCGCGAACGACGAAACGTAACCCTCGTTGCCAGCGAAAACATCAGCGAAGGCTTCAGGAACCGTGGACTTATCGTCTTTGCTCACGCCTACATCCTGCCTTGTGGGTCTTAGAGCGGCAACCAGTGACTCCGCGATTGGGGCACGGTGTTGCACGATATAGGGCTGGGAACGAAGTGGTCTTGGTGAACCAGGCTGATGCGGGTGCTCCCGGAAAGGCCTTGCACCTGAACGGTTGCGCGGTGTTCATCGATTGTTTCCAGGGTTACTGCGGTGGCCGTTCCAAAGGGGACCTGAGGGTCAGCGGCGATTTCGGCCGCTTGGGCCGCAGCGGGCAGGCAACTGCGTCCGCGCACACGTGTCAGCGGGGGATGCCCGGTCTGCGTTTGCATCAGTTCAGCGGCTGAGATCTGCCCGAGGACCAGCCCTGCCGGCAGCAAGAGCACGCTGGGGGCGTAACGATGGCCGCCCAGGTGTGAGCACTCCCAGTAGTGGTGGTCCGCAATGTTGCTGAGCTCGTCAATGAGGCGTCGGCCTTCGATGGCGCAACACACGTCGCGCTTGCCATTGGTACAAATCAAAGTCACGGACTCCGTGACTTGTCCCCACCCTGCTGGCACATGACCGTGCATGACGGCATCAAGGTCAACATCTCGGAGCACAGTGGCAAGTTCGGCGTCACTGTCAACATCGCGCGTGCACAACCAGGCACCGGTGAGGTCACTTCGAGCGATCATCACGGTTCGAGCACCGGTGGCGCGGGGATGGCGACCCACCCGGCGGATGGCCAATGCGGTAACCGTGTCGTGGTCAGTCAGTGCTGCCAACGCATCGCCAGCACCTGCGCCAAGGCCAGGTTCGGTCACGGGTCTGGCTCCCCAAGGACCTTCTTGTTCAATACAGATCCACACGGTCACGTGTGGAGCAGTGCCAGCCAACGGCTCACTACTAGCTTGGCCTAGAGCCGCACAGGAGTTGGCACCTAGTTGCCCATGCGTGCCAACCAGAGAGCTCATGCTGGGCCAGAAACCGCTGAGATCGCATGGAGGGCGGGCATTCCGGAGGCATCTCGCTTGCTTTGTTCTTGCGGAAGTTCAACAGCAGCTCCACGTAGACCAGCGGCTCGCGCGGGAGCGGTACCGGCCCAGGCCAGAGTGAGTTCGTCCTCGCCCTTGAGGAATCGCTGACAGCGCATTCCCGCAGTTCCGCGACCCTTGACCGGGAATTGCTCCAAGTCCGTGACCTTGACGCTGGTGCTGGCCGTACCAGGAAGAGCGTGTGAACTACCGGCGACGGTGACGACTTCAGCACTCCACGTCGGATCGACGACGCCGAAGAAAATGACTTCAGACTTAGGCGCGACTTTCATGCCGGCCATTCCGGCTGCACCTCGGCCTTGGGGGCGAACCGCTGCGATGGGGGAGCGTAAGAGTTGTGCATCCTTGGTGACGAAAATAAATTCGCTGTCTTCGTTGGACACCTCAACTGCGCCGACCACTTCGTCGCCCGTCTTCAGCGCGATGATGCTCCAGGAGTCCTTGGTGCTTAACTCCGCAGCCACGCGCTTGATGACACCTTGCTTAGTTCCCACTGCCAACGAGGGAGCCTGCTCGACTTCCGCATCGGTTTGTGGGCAACGCACCAATCCGATGATGCGTTCCTTGGCTTCTAGAGCCATGACTTCTGAAGCCGAGACACCGCCGGCCGCACTGGGCGAGCCCGAGGTGGCCGGAAGGTTGGGTAGGTCCACGACATTGACCCGAATAACTCGACCAAGCGAGGTCACCACAC
>JAPLBW010000065.1 GCA_026392555.1 Actinomycetota bacterium | reverse complement strand
AATCGGTGTTGCTCATCAACAACCAATAGCCCCAGGTCGCCAAATTCAACGCTGTCTTGCAACAGCGCATGTGTGCCGATGATGATTCCGGCATCACCCGAGGCAATGTCTGCCAACACTTTTTTGCGCGTTGCCGGCGGCGTAGAACCGGTGAGCAAAACCACGCTGGTGGAATGGTCGGTGCTGCCTAGGGTTCCGGCTCCCGCAAGTTCTCCCATTAACGACGTGATGGAGCGAAAGTGTTGTTGGGCCAACACCTCGGTCGGGGCCAAGAGCGCAGCCTGACCGCCCGAATCCACAACCGAGAGCATCGCGCGTAGCGCAACGACGGTCTTACCCGAACCAACCTCACCTTGCAGCAATCTATGCATGGGATGCGGGCGAGCTAGCTCAACGGCAATTACGCCGGCGACTACCTTTTGCCCTGCCGTGAGTTCAAAGGGCAGCCGTTGATCAAAAGTTGCCAACAACCCATCAGTGCGTGCCGGCCGCGCAATGGCAATGCGGCGATCCAACGCCGCACGCTGTTGTGCCAATACCGTTTGTAGGACAAAGGCTTCATCGAAGGTTAAGCGCTCCCTCGAACTTTGCGCCTGCGCCAAAGATTGCGGGCGATGAATCCCGATGAGAGCTTCTCGCAATCCGATCAATTCCCGCTGGGTTCGGATGCCTTCTGGTAGCGGATCCGCGATCTCGCCCAGCGTGTCCAGGACCATCCCCACACACTTGGCGATTCGCCACGTCGGAAGCGAGGCTGAGGCGGGATAGACCGGGATGATCGCTCCAGCAAATTCCGCGACCGCATTTTCGTCAACAACGTCTTCAAGGTCTAGTGCGCCCAATTCATCGCCGTCTTGTGCCATGAGTTGGTACTCGGCATTCGACAGTTGTCGCTTACCTCGATACTCACCGACCTTGCCGCTAAACAACCCCACGCGCCCAACCGTCAACTTCTTGGCGTGCCACGGCTGGTTGAACCAAGTCAGTGCCAAGCGGCTGGTTCCATCGGTAACGACTACGTCCAGGATCGATCCCTTGCGGTTTTGCATTCGGCGCTGGTTGACTCGCTCAACGCGCGCCATGACGGTCACCTGTTCATCCAGCGCCAACGAGGCAAAGTCGGTCAGCTCGCCCCGCTCGGCATAGCGACGCGGGTAGTGCGCCAGAAGATCCCCGACTGTCAGTACGCCGATGCCCTTCGCCAGGGCTTTGGCGGTCGGCGCGCCAAAGAGCTTCTCGAGCGGTTCGTCGAAAGGCACAGGGTCTGCTTAGGGGCGAGGAGTGAGTCCACTCCAGAGCCACCGCCCCTCGGCAGTGCCCAGAACTAGGCTCAGGTACGATCAAACACCTGTCCTGAGACATTTAGGACTAACCCGCTGGACGAGTCCCCATTATCGAGGAGTGCACCGTGGCTTCCCACTGCGACGCTTGTGGCAAGAGCCCAAGTTTTGGCAACTCTATTTCCCACTCCCACCGCCGGACCTCGCGTCGCTGGAACCCCAACATTCAGACTGTGCGCACCGTGATCAACGGCACCCCCAAGAAGCTGAATGTCTGCACCTCGTGCCTGAAGGCTGGCAAGGTCACCCGCTAAACCGCTTGGTGATTATTGGGCGAAGTGCGTGTGCCCAGCTGGACCGATAAAGGCTGACCCATCAACGGTCACACCACTACCGGCCAGAACATGACCGACGATAGTCCATCCCGTCGGAACATTCGCCTCATCAAAAGCACCCAAAAACGCGTGGTCATCTCCGCCGGTCAAGATCCAGTTCATCGGGTTTTCTGTCAGCGCTAATCCCATATCGCGCAACGGGTCTGCAATAGCCAGCGCTTCGGTAGTGATGTTGATCTGTACTTGGCTGGCTTTGGCCATGTGACTTGCATCAGCAACCAGTCCATCACTGACATCACACAAAGCATGTGCGTGATCGAAGGCGCTGTGAATCAAGTCGTAATCAATAACCGGCGGGCGGTTGGCATCAACGAGCACCCGCGGTGACGTAAATCCGCGATTAGCCACAGCCAGGCCAGCTTCAGCCCAACCGAGACTACCGGCCACTGCCATCACATCGCCCACCTGTGCACCAGCGCGCGTGATGATGCGCTCTCGGGGGGCGCCAATGGCAGTCACCGTCACGGAGATGATGGGAGATGCCACCACGTCACCGCCTACGACGACCACGTTGAGTCGATCAGCCTCTTGCTTCATCCCGCGCGCAAGATCTAGGGCCCACTCAACCGGCAAATCCGAAGGAAGTCCTAAGGCCACCACCAACGCCGTCGGGTCCGCCCCCATGGCCACGATGTCACTGAGGTTGGCTGCGGCAACGCGTACACCCACATCAATGCCACTAGACCACGCCCGCTTGAAGTGGACGTTCTCCACCATCGCATCAGTTGAAATGACCATGCGACTATCGCTCATCTGCACAACAGCGGCGTCGTCTCCTGGCCCCACGAGTACCACTGAATCGGGGGCCAGCTCACTGGTGCCTAGAACCTCAGTCAGCGCGTCAATAAGTCCGAATTCGCCTAGT
>JAPLBW010000037.1 GCA_026392555.1 Actinomycetota bacterium | reverse complement strand
GTCGCGCTGGCCTTGTTGTGTTGCGACCGGGTCACTGTCTCGATGCTTGTTGCATCACTGATGGTTCGGTTGCGCTGGGTTTGATTGCTGTCGATCTGATCTTCGTCGGGGTCATACGGTGTCGGCGTGGATGACCACTTCCCCTTCGGTGGCACTTGGTCAATTCCCCCAGGCGTCCAGGGGTGGCACCGCAATAACCGCCGAATGGCCAAATACAGCCCGATGACTGGTCCATGAATCTCGAGAGCGCGGATCGCGTAGGCCGAGCAGGAGGGATAAAACCGGCAGGTCGGCGGCAGGGCTGGAGAGATCCACCGTTGATACCACCGAATGGGAGCAATCAACACCTTGCTGAGCAACGTCATCATCTGTCAGCTTCCAACCGTTGTAAGAGTCGATCAAGGTCGTGACCCAACTCTGCACTGTTGGCTTGTGCGGCGCTTGGTAACACTCGGATCACCAGCAGGCTTCCGTGCGCAATGCCGTGCTGAGTTTCATGGATGAGGTGACGCAGTCGACGCTGAACGCGATTGCGTACCACGGCATTTCCGACCTTTTTTGACACCACGTATCCGACAACAGGATCGGGAGAATCCCCTTGATTTATAAGGGTTTTGTGGTGCAACACCACGTACTTGCCAGCTACTTTGACGCCTTGATGAGCGGCTTGAAAATCACGGCGATGACGCATCCGTGATGTGGCCACCATTGAACTAGGCCGTGAGCTTCGAACGACCCTTGCCGCGGCGGTTCGCGATGATGGCGCGACCAGCGCGGGTACGCATGCGCAAACGGAATCCATGGGTCTTGGCGCGACGCCGGTTGTTCGGCTGAAACGTGCGCTTACTCACAATGGCTCCAAAGGGAAGTAGCGTGCTGAAAGCACGATTTACGAATGTCCAGAATACGCGCCTGCCTTGGCTCCTGGTCAGTGGGGGCACCGACGAACCCACCGGAGGGTGATCCCCCGTCGGCAAGGGGGCGGTGATCATCGATTCCTGGCTTTTGGCTATCTTGTGGAAAACCTTGCTTTGAGGCCTGACCTCAGGGTAGGTTTTCGCCCCTGCTGCACTTCCCTAGTACCAGCGATGTAGACCCCGAAAGCCTTCAAGGTCCTACTGCGTCCCGTTTTAGGGGAATCCCCAGCTCCACATGCACAGCCTGTGGATAACTTTGTGGATGTACCTGTATCGCCCGATTTGACCGTTTGAGGAAAGTAGGAGCAGTGACCGAGTCTGTTGATCAAAGCGTGGACCTGGACAACATTTGGTCGCAAGTCCTCACCAATGTTGCGGACGCAGATCTGCCTCGTCACCAGCACGCCTTTCTCGATCTGACCCACGCGATTGCGGTTGTCGGCGACACCGTACTGCTGGCTGCACCGAACGAGTTGACCAAAGAAGTCCTCGAAACCAAATTGCGCGACGTCGTGGTGAACGCACTGTCGCAGGCCCTCGGCCACGAAGTGCGACTCGCTGTCACTGTTGAAGCAGAGAGCGAAACACCCACCGACAACGGTGCACCAACTACCAATGGTGAGCCGACACAGGATGCCGTTATTGATTTAGCGGCTGCTCGTCGTGATGCACCTACCCCCAGCGGACTGCCCACACAACGCGGTACTGACACCTCGCGATTGAATCCGAAGTACACCTTCGACACCTTTGTTATCGGCTCGTCAAATCGGTTCGCTCACGCGGCAGCCATTGCCGTTGCTGAAGTCCCCGCCCAGGCCTACAACCCGCTGTTTATCTATGGTGAATCCGGTTTGGGTAAGACCCACTTGCTGCACGCGATTGGTCACTACACGCGAAACCTCAACCCGCGAGCACGTGTGCGTTATGTCAGTTCCGAGGAATTCACCAACGACTTCATTAACAGTATTCGTGACGACAAGGCCCAAGCTTTTCAAAAGCGCTATCGCGATATTGATGTGCTGTTGGTAGACGACGTACAATTCCTGCAAGGTAAAGTCCAAACTCAGGAAGAGTTCTTTCACACCTTTAACACCTTGCATAACGCGAATAAACAAATCGTCGTCACCAGTGACTTGCCACCCAAGCAGCTCGAGCAGTTTGAAGAGCGCATGCGCTCACGCTTCGAGTGGGGCCTGATGACCGACGTCCAAGCACCTGACCTCGAGACGCGTATTGCGATCTTGCGCAAGAAGCAGGCCCAAGAAAAGTTGTCTGCTCCACCGGAGGTGTTGGAGTTCATCGCGTCCAAGGTGGCAACCAACATTCGTGAGCTTGAAGGTGCACTTATCCGAGTCACCGCGTTCGCCAACCTGAACCGCCAGCCAGTCGACATGGCTCTGGCTGAAATTGTGTTGAAGGACTTGTTCCCCCATGGTGCCGGCCCCGAAATCACCTCAGCAACGATCATGGCCCAAACCGCTCAATACTTCGGCCTAACCATTGACGACCTGTGCGGAGCATCTCGCTCCCGCGTCTTAGTCAATGCTCGCCAGATTGCTATGTACCTGTGTCGAGAATTGACTGATCTCTCCCTTCCCAAGATCGGCCAGCAATTTGGTGGGCGTGACCACACCACGGTGATGCACGCAGATCGTAAGATCCGCACCCTGATGGGTGAGCGTCGTAGTGTGTTTAACCAGGTGTCGGAATTAACCAACCGGATTAAATCTCAAACCCAGCAGTAACATCTGTTCCACCAGCCTCATACACAACCTGGGGATAAACGTGTGTATTTGGGGTGAAAACTCCGGATAGTCCCGTGGATAACATGGAAAACCGTAGGAAGCATGTAAGTTATCCACCGATTGTAATAGTTATCCACAGGAAACCCCGAAGTGTTTCCCCAGGGGAAAGTGTGGATTTCGTGCCCAATTTTAAGTTGTCCCCACTATCCCCACCACCTAGTACTACTACGACATTTATCTATCTAACCAATGTGTAATTCCAGAACATGTGGATTGACCCCACATTGAGGTTCCATACACACCACCTCGACTCATCCGGCATGATCACCACAGTCACTGTCTGCCACCTCCACTGAGGTAACGACATGTACCACTGCGGTGCAGGGAAGGAACACACGTGAAATTCACGATCGATTCGAGTGCCTTAGCTGATGCTGTGGCCTGGGCTGCGCGCAGTTTACCCGCGCGCCCAACCGCTCCAGTTTTAGCTGGCCTACTCCTTGAAGCAACGCAAACATCATTAACGTTGTCTGGGTTTGATCTTGAAGTTTCTGCTCAAATTTCCTTAGATGCCGATGTTGAAGAACCAGGCCGCGTTTTGGTTTCCGGCCGTTTACTCGCTGACATCGCACGTGCACTTCCACATATGCCAGTCACGATCGCTACTGATGGCCCACGCGTGAATGTTGAATGTGGCAGCTCACGATTTACTTTACTTACTCTGCCTGTCGAGGATTACCCATCACTTCCCGCAATGCCAACCGTGTCTGGTCTTATTGATGGCCCCACATTCACATCAGCGATTGGTCAAGTAGCGATCGCTGCAGGCCGAGATGAAACACTTCCTGCACTCACTGGTATTCGACTGGAAATTGAGGGTGACACCCTCACTCTTGCTGCTACCGATAGGTACCGCTTAGCGGTACGTGAAATCCCGTGGAAGCCTGAGCAATCCTCAATTTCGGCAACAGCATTAATCTTGGGTCGAACCCTTAATGAGACCGCAAAAGCCATGACATCAGCCACGGAAGTTGAGCTCGCATTTAGTTCTCGAGACGGTGCTGTGGAATCACTGGTTGGTTTTTCCGGCGCTGGCCGCAGTACAACTACACGACTTATTGATGGCGAATTTCCTAAGTACCGTTCTTTGTTTCCAGATGACTCGGCAACGTCAGCACAGATTGAAAAAGCAGCATTTATCGACGCGGTAAAACGTGTCTCTTTGGTTGCTGAACGCAACACACCAATTCGGTTAGCTTTTTCCAGTGAGGGCCTCGTCCTTGAGGCTGGTACGGGTGATGAAGCCCAGGCCAGTGAATCGGTTGATGCGCAAGTCACCGGTGAAGAAATTTTGATTGCGTTCAACCCGCAATATTTGGTTGATGGCTTGAATGCTGTTGTTGGCGATTACGTATCAATGACCTTTGTTTCATCAAGCAAGCCAGCCGTACTCACTGGAATGCTCACCGCTGATGCGAAACCAGATAGCAGCTACCGCTACCTCTTGATGCCCGTTCGTATGGCCGGATGATTTTTTCCCTGAGTTCTTTGGTGTGAGCCGTGTTTGTCCAACGCCTCGAATTGGTGGATTACCGGTCGTACTCAACTGCCGTGGTGGAGTTGGAGCCCGGAATTACCGTTTTTGTCGGGCTTAATGGGCAGGGAAAAACCAATTTGGTGGAAGCCCTGCGCTACGTGGGCAGCCTGTCCAGCCATCGAGTAGCTACCGACGCTCCGTTAGTGCGTGACGGAGCAGAGCGCGCCATTGTTCGCTGCACCGTGGTGGGCGAGGGTCGAGCTATTGATGTTGATCTTGAGATCACCGCCTCGGGAGCCAACCGTGCGCGACTAAACAATGCGCCGGTGACCCGCACTCGCGATGTGCTGGGAACACTACGAACGGTTTTGTTTGCGCCCGAAGATTTGGCGTTAGTCAAAGGTGACCCTGGCGAGCGACGCAAATTTCTCGATGAGTTATTAGCCGCACGGTTGCCGCGGTTCGC
>JAPLBW010000102.1 GCA_026392555.1 Actinomycetota bacterium | reverse complement strand
GTGTATTCATCGACGTGAATATTGGTATCCCAGATGACCTGGCGACCCAGCTTAGGAATCGTGAGGTCGATCATGACGATGGAGGGGAAGAAGAACGCGGTCTTCACCAACACTGGAGGCGTGGGTTCGTCTTCCTTATAGGCACGTGACTTGGGGAAGATCTGGGTCAGCTTGCCAGCGGGCGTATTAGGCGAGAACTGCTCGACGGTAAGTCGAGCCCACCATTCACCGACTTCAATTTCAAACTCTTCAACCGGTGGTGCTTTGGGGTCACCAAAAACTCCACCGTGCACAAACGGCGTGTGCGATTGGTCCGTTCCGTTTTCTACTACGCGCTCGTAGTTTGCATTCCACGTCCACTCGCCACTGACCGAGCGATACTCCGGGTCATCCATGAAGGACAGGTCAGGGATGGGCACACGCTCTTCTTCGGGAATATCTCCGGGGAATACCCAGATCCAGCCATAACGCTCTTCGACGGGGTAGCTGTCAACTCGCGCGCGCTTGGAAATCGGCTTGCCCCGACCGTTGGCCGGAATGACAGTGCATGCACCGTCGCCACCAAATCCCCAACCGTGATACGGACACGTAATGTTGTCGTCTTCGACCTTGCCCTGGGACAAGCTGCCGCCACGGTGAATGCAGGTGTTGCTCAGCGCACGCACCTGACCATTGCTCGCGCGCCACAGGACCAAATCCTGGGCCAGCAATCGGTGCTTGGAGGGGGCCGCAGTGATTTCTTCACTGAACGCAATCGCGTACCAAAAGTTTTTGAACATTCCCTAAGTGTGACGGATAGCCAGAGTTTTCGCCCATCGGGGCACCAAAAAGGGACGAAAGACTAGTCCCAGGCTCCGTAGACGGTGACGTGAAGGGGGTCGCCACGCGTGAGGTTAAACAGGACCTTGGCATCCTTGATGTACATGTTGATGCAGCCGTGGGAGTGACCCACCCAGGGATCGACCATAAACCCCGAGCCATGCTGACCTTCACCACCCGAGTGAGGCATGAAGTAGTACATCTGCACGTGATAGAGCGAGGATTCCTTTTCGGTGTAACGGGCCGTGACCTTGAAATTGCCCGTGCGAGTTTGGGCGGAATACATCCCGCCACGAACCAACCACACGTTCCACATCTTTCCATTCTTAAACAGGAAATCTTGGTGCGATGCTCGGTCGTAACAGGAGTGCCAGCCTTCGCCCCGACACACTGTGGGAATCGATGATCGAAATCGCACCGTCTTTTGGATCAGTACGGACCAAGTCTGCACATCTGCGTTCCCCGTTTGGGTCAAGCAATTCTTTGACTGGAAGGTGCGCACAGCGCGACGAGTGGCCGATCCGAACGAACCAGTGACCGAGCCCTTGTAGACCCTGGCCCATCGCAATCGGTACTGAACCTCACGCACATGATTGATCGACTTGGGCCCCCCATCGCGCATGCCAAATTTTGTGGCCGCTCGGTAGAACGGTTTGGACGCGGTCGTGTTCTTCGCCGCCGCAGCGATTTGACACTTAGTCAGAGGGCGCGGCGTGGGCTTTGGCGTCGGGGTAGGGGTGGGCCGAGGAGTAGGAGTCGGACTCGGTGACGTAGCCGGAGGTGGTGTTGTGGGGGGAGCAATAACCGCGGCACCAGCCGTGGGAACTGTCAGGGCACTCAGGCCGAGGGCAGCCACAGCACAAATGCTCGCCCGCACCCCAGCCCTGTGCATGTTTTCGCCCTTCACCGATCCCGAGCGGCCAGATCACCATGGCCTGGAATAAGTGTGCCCTACCGGGGCCAAGGTCCGCAAAAGTCCTTAGACCACACGACCGAAAAAGACGCTACCGGAAAAGATCGGGCCCAAGCCAGAACGCGTGCCCGGCTCGGATGCGTGGTAGAGCCGACTACCCCCCGCATAGATCCCCACGTGATAGACGTGGCCACCATGGGTAAAGAAGACCAGGTCACCGGGACGCGCTTGCGAGCGCGAGATGCGTCGCACTGTTGAGGCCTGCTCACCTGATTGGTGCGGCAAGGTGCGCCCGATCGCCCGTTCAATGACGTAGCTGGTGAATCCAGAGCAGTCGAACGAGCTAGGACCCGCGCCACCGGCCGCATAGGGACGACCTGAATAGCGTCGTGCCATGTCAATGATGCTTGCGAGACGAGAGGTTGTGCGAACCTGTGCGGCAACGCTCTTACCAGCGCGCGATCGATTCCAGTTGGAAATGATGCGATCAGTGGAGGTGTCAACAGCCCCGGTGCGGGATACCTTGGCCCACTTTTGGATTTGCTTGACGCGAACAACCGTCTTGGCGTCATAGACGCGGTCGGGCTTGAGCATGTGAACGCGTTGTTCCAACTTCAAGACAGCAATTCCGCGCGAACCCTTTTTCAATAAGACTTTGGCTGGCTGGGGTTGCGCCAGTGGAGGGGTGACCGGAGAAATCACCTCAACGGCCGGAGGCTTCGTGGATGGTCCTTGGATTGGCGATTCAGGACCCGAGACACTGCCAGCATCGGCTTGTGCGGATGCCACAACAGGACTGACCAGCGAGGCCAAAAGCCCAGCGCTAATAGCAAGCGTCAGGGAACGACGTGATGCTTTGAGCATGTCGAAGATGCCCTCTCCGACGCCTTCGGGGTGAGCTGTCGGGTTCGGGCCGGAGTATGGCCCGGCCGGCTAGTTTCCTAGTCGGCTTCACCCCAAGGCCCAAAAATCTGGGCCACTTTCATGGGTCCCCCGCTCCTACCAAGCGGCTTTTCTTTGCTACCAGGCAGGATTCGGCGTCGGTAGCAAAGACCCCCGAACTGATCTTCGGGTTGGTAACACCCTAAAGGATTGCTTTCGCAAGGGCCCATCGGGCACCATTTCAGGCACAAATCGGGCGCCAGAGGCCAGTAAACGAACATTTGGGGTGATCACCACGGGGCGGCAAGAGGCCAGCACACGAACTCAGCTTCAAACGCCTAACTAGCCCCGGCTGCCACAAAGATATGTGCGGCAGTTTCGTCATCCAGCTCGACATATTCGCCGGCGCTTCCCACCAGCACACCACCCTCTGAGCGCGTCACCGAAACAATTTCGCCGGGCTGAACTCCTGCCCGTCGCAGCGCCGTCATCAATTCACTGTCTTCTTGAACGGGTTCGGCAATGCGTCGCACTGTCACCCTTTTAGCCTCACTGCCGGCCACTGCGTCCAGCCCCACCAGCGCTTCGGACGATGTGAGGTGGGCTGCTTCATCAAAAAGTTCGGCCAACCCCGGAATGGGGTTGCCATAAGGCGATTCCGTGGGATGGTCAAGTAATTCAACAATGCGCCGTTCAACGTCCTCACTCATCACGTGCTCCCAGCGGCAAGCCTCAGCGTGAACGGTTTCCCACGGCAAGCCCATGATCTGAATCAGCATGCACTCAGACAAACGGTGCTTGCGCATCACGCGTACGGCCATGGTTCGACCCGCCGGCGTGAACTCCAAGTGGCGGTCGTCCTGCAAGGTCAGCAGCCCATCGCGCTCAAGGCGAGCCACCGTTTGGCTCACCGTCGGGCCGCTTTGGCCCAGGCGCTCCGCAATGCGTGCGCGCATGGGACGAATGCCTTCTTCTTCTAACTCATACACCGTGCGCAAATACATTTCGGTGGTATCAATCAGTCCGCTCACGCCCTAACCGTACCGACTCAGACGCGGTTGCGTTGCCTTCTCGCTACAGGTGCGTGGGACGGCGAAGCCCTCTAGCGTGGGCACATGACTTCGGTGATGTGGTTTCGGCGAGACCTGCGCCTTAATGACCACGCGGCTCTGGCTCGTGCCGCGGAAGCCGGGCCAGTCCTTGGACTGTTTGTCATTGACCCGCATCTGTGGGACAAGTCCGGTGCCGTCCGGCGCGTGTGCCTCCTGCGCAGTCTCGATGCACTCAACGAAGCAATGGACGGCCAGCTCATAGTGCGGGTAGGAGACCCCACAGAGGTGGTGCCAGCAGTAGCGAAGGAAGGTGTCGCGAGCGCTGTTTTTATCAGCGCCGACTTTGCTCCCTACGGACAAGAGCGCGATGCAGATGTCGAGCGTGCCTTGCTAGACAACCACGTAGCGCTGGAATCTGTGGGGTCGCCGTATGCCGTCAACCCAGGGGTCGTTCGCAAATCAGATGGAACGCCCTACCAAGTCTTCACCCCGTTTTATCGAGCGTGGTGTGAAAGTGGCTGGTTGGCACCGGTGGCAAACAACACTCCATCGTGGCTCAGCCTGGTGAGTGATCCGTGGCCAACAGCGGAACTCCCTGCTGGCGTGACGCTTCCCGCTATCGGGGAAGAGGCGAGTCTGGATCTATGGCGGACATTCCACACCGATCGAATCGACCAATACCCAGACCACCGGGACAGACCTGATCTTGCAGGAACCTCAAGCTTGTCCATGGCTCTTCGCTGGGGGCACGTGCACCCGCGGACCTTGCTCGCAGAGCTCAACGATTCCAGGGCACACGATGTCTACAGGCGCGAGTTGTGTTGGCGAGAGTTCTACGCCGATGTGCTCTTTCACGTTCCGCAATCTGTCCACCAGAGCCTGAAGCCCAACATGCAAGGCATGCGAACAGATAGCGGAACCACGGCAGATACTCGATTCGTTGCCTGGACGCAGGGCCGAACCGGCTATCCGTTTGTTGACGCGGGTATGCGCCAACTGTTGGCCGAAGGCTGGATTCACAATCGCGTCCGCATGGTCGTGGCTTCGTTTTTGGTTAAGGATCTGCACCTGGACTGGCAACGTGGTGCTTCGCACTTCATGGAGTGGTTGCGTGATGGCGACATCGCGAGCAATCAACACGGCTGGCAATGGACGGCGGGAACTGGAACAGATGCTGCTCCGTACTTTCGGGTCTTTAACCCCGTGACCCAGGGGATCAAGTTTGATCCCAACGGTGACTACGTGCGCAAGTACATTCCCGAACTTTCCCAGCTTCCCGGAGCAAGTGCACACACGCCGTGGGATGCACCACTGCTTGCCGCTGAATATCCCGAGCGCGTCGTTGATCACAGCGTTGAACGCAAAGAAGCTCTTGCGCGACTAGAGGAACTGAAGAACTAGAACTATTCGGACCTACTCCCTAGTTCCGCACTACTTGAGGGCGTCGAACGCGCAACCAAACCCATGGACTACGGAACAGGGTGCCACGCGTCATAGCGCAGGAAACCCGGTCGCCACGCCATCAGTGCCACAACTCCCACGATGCACAAAATTCCACCGCTCACGACGGCCGTGCGTACATCGAACCAGTCGGCAATCGCACCTGCGCGGAAGTCACCCAGATAGGGGCCACCGGCTACCACTGCGATCAAGACACCTTGGAGCCGACCACGCATCGCATCAGGAGTGGCAGCCTGCAACATCGTGTTTCGAAATACTGCAGAAACCATGTCGGCAGCTCCAGCGATGGCTAAGAAAATCAAGCCCACCCACCACTGATGAGTCAATCCAAAAAGCGCAACTGAACCGCCCCACACAATAATGGATGCGACGACAGCAAGTCCTTGTCGTCGCACGCGGGTGAACCAGCCGGAGGCGACAGCCCCGACAATCGCACCCACTGCAGGGGCAGCAAAGAGCAGCCCACTCAAAGAAACGTTGATGGGCCCGAATCCAACCACTGCGAGTCCATAGAACGCCAAAGGAATCGAGGCAAACAACACGCGTTGCATACCAAACACCATGGCCACGATGTCAACATAAAACGTCATGGACAAATTCTTCCGGCCCTTGAGAAAACGCAAGCCTTCAAGAACTGACGCCAGACCCGCTTTATGGTCTTCATCGGAATCGGGCACTACTGGTGGCAACCGCCAATAGGCATACACCGCACCCGCAAATGACAAGGCGTCGATCAGGTAAGCCCAGCCAAACCCATAACTCTTAGCAATCGTGGCACCGATCACCGGTCCAATCGTGAACCCAATGTTCCAAGAAATCTGAGCGAGCGCATTGGCCGCTGGCAGAAGTTCAGGTCCGACCAACCGCGGGATGATCGCCATGCGGGTGGGTTGAGCAATGGCCGAGAGCCAGGTTTGGCCAGCAATAAGTACGTAATACGGCCACAACAAACGCAAGTCGGAGTACGCCATCCCCGCAAAGACCAGGGAAAAACCAGCCAGCCCAGTCGTTGTCCAGTAAGCCACTGCTCGCCGATCGCGCGCGTCGGCAATCGAGCCACCATACAAACCACCGATGACCATGGGCAGAAAAGCCACCGCACCCACAATGCCTGTTGCCAAGTTTGATTGACTGATGTCAAAAATTTGCAGCAGTAAAACAACCGCGGTCATTTGTGTGCCGATTTGCGACACTAGCTGAGCAAAGAAGATCCGCCGGAAATCTACAGAAACTTTCAGCGGCGTGATGTCAGCGAGAATGGTCGAGCGCCATCGCCCTAACCGCGAGGTGCTCACGGGCTCAATCGTTCCAGCACCCAAGACCCATCGGACAAGCGGTAGCGCAGGCGGTCATGCAACCGGTCATTGCGGCCATGCCAAAACTCCACCGCGACGGGAACTACGCGTAATCCACCCCAAAAGTCTGGGCGCGGCACGTCAATACCCGCAAAACGCTCTTCAAGCTCGGCCCAGCGGCGTTCAAGTTCGCTTCGTTCAACCACTTGCGATTGATGCGAAGCCCACGCAGCAATTTGCGAGCCCCTCGGTCGCTGAGCAAAGTACTCCACACTTTCAGCGTCGCTGACTTTCTCCACGGCACCAACGACGGTGACCTGGCGCTCAATGTGATGCCACGGAAAGACCAAACTGGCCTTGCCCGTTGCTAACGCTTCTTGACCTTTACGCGAGGTGTAGTTGGTGTGCAGGACAAAACCGCGATCATCAAAACCCTTGAGCAAGACCGTGCGCGAACTAGGTTGGCCCTCGCTATTCACCGTGGACAACACCATCGCGTTGGGCTCCAAGATCGCATCGGGGAGAGCCAGAACATTCTCAAACCATTGAGCGAATTGCGCTATCGGGTTACGCGCCATCTGCGATTCCAGCAACGGAACATCGGCGTAGGCACGGCGCAGTTTGGAAAGGTCAGCCTTGGTCACTTCATGGTTGTATCACGCATCTGCCTGGTCTGGGGAACTCCAGCCCTGACGGGCCAGACCCGCCCCACGTGAGCCAGGCCACACCAGCGAGAATAGGGGCTTAATCCACCATTGTTTGGAGCCTTCATGTCTGACTTCGTACCCGGGCTAGAAGGCGTCATCGCGTTTGAAACTCAAATCGCCGAACCCGACAAAGAAGGCAGTTCGCTGCGCTACCGCGGCGTGGATATTGAAGACCTCGTCGGCAAGGTCAGCTTTGGCAACGTGTGGGGATTGCTCGTTGATGGCGAGTTCGGGCCAGGGCTGCCGCCCGCCGAACCCTTTCCCCTGCCAGTGCACTCCGGTGACGTCCGCGTTGACGTCCAAAGCGCTATCGCCATGTTGGCTCCTTCGTGGGGCTTAAAGCAACTCCTCGACATCGATGATGCGGAAGCTCGCGACAACTTGGCTCGTGTTTCGGTGATGGCGATGTCTTATGTCGCACAGTCAGCCCGCGGTATTGGCAAGCCCATGGTTCCGCAAAGCGAAATTGATCAAGGCCACACCATCGTTGAACGCTTTATGAAGCGCTGGCGTGATGAGCCCAACCCGGCCCACGTACAAGCTGTTGACTCCTACTTTGTTTCTGCCGCTGAGCACGGCATGAACGCCTCCACCTTTACTAGCCGCGTCATCGCATCGACCGGTGCTGACGTTGCCGCAGCCATCTCGGGCGCGATTGGTGCCATGAGCGGGCCACTCCACGGTGGAGCGCCCTCACGCGTGCTGCACATGATTGAAGCAGTCGAAGCCCAGGGCGATGCGCGCGCCTACGTCAAACAACTCTTGGACAACGGCGAGCGGCTCATGGGATTTGGCCACCGCGTGTACCGCGCCGAAGACCCCCGCGCCCGTGTCCTTCGCCGTACGGCCAAGGAATTGAACGCCCCGCGCTATGAAGTCGCCGTTGCCCTTGAGCAAGCCGCTCTCACCGAGTTGCGGGAACGCCGACCCGATCGCGTCCTAGAAACCAACGTTGAGTTCTGGGCCGCGATTGTCTTGGACTTTGCTCAAGTCCCCTCGAACATGTTTACCGCGATGTTTACCTGCGCGCGCCTTGCTGGTTGGAGCGCGCACATTTTGGAACAAAAGAAGACTGGTCGCCTCGTTCGACCATCTGCTCGTTATGTCGGACCAGGTCCACGCCACCCCGAAGCTGTTGACGGCTGGGACCCTGCACTCATCGCCCCTAAGTACACGATCTAAACCCACCAAAACGAAGGATCACTACTCATTATGACTACCCCCGAGATCATCATTCCCGCCGAACTACTGCCCGTGGATGGTCGCTTTGGTGCAGGTCCTTCCAAGGTGCGTCCTGAACAAGTCAGCGCACTTGCCGAGGTT
>JAPLBW010000043.1 GCA_026392555.1 Actinomycetota bacterium | reverse complement strand
GCGTGGATTTGAATGCGATTCAGCCTGACACCTACGGGACTAAGCCCGTGGGTAAAGCCATTGCCGGTGTTTTGCGACTTGCGGCGGACCTCAATGCCGATGGAGTCCTATCCGGTGCGTTGGATCTAGACAACGTCGCACTGATTGGCCACTCGGCTGGCGGAACTGTCGCTTTAGAAAGTGCCAACGCGCAGTTCTTTCCGCAAGTCAAAGCCGTCATTTCCTATGCAAGTCACACCATGGCGTCAACGGTTTTTGGTTGGCCACTAGGTAGTTGCTTGCCGCTGAGCGGGGATGCTGCAGTGATGATGTTCAGCGGGACTCAAGACGGATTGATCGCTGCGGGGATGCGCTGGTACGCCGATTCGGGTGATGTCTTTGACCCCATGGAACGCACCTTCGAGACGTTGCCAGCTACTGCAGCCAGCGCAGACTCCTATCTGATTCAACTGCAAGGTGCCAACCACTTTTCCGTGCTTCACCCACAAGATGGCCTGTGGCCTCGGGCTGATGAGGACTTCGAGGCTGGGATTACGCCCGAGGAGGCCGAGCGATTCATTGGCGCAGCTGCTGGATTGTTCCTGAACCGTCACCTGCGAAATGACTTATCGGCTGGCGAAGATCTGAAATCTTTGGTGGAATCAACATCGTTTGTAAAGGCCCGCTCCACTTAATCTCGGAGGACGTTGTGAGTGCACCCGCTACCCCGATGCTTCGCACGCGAACCAGCACCTTGGTGGGCAGTGATGGACCGCTCGCCATCTATGAGGCGGCTCCTGCTGAAGCAGCGCAAAGTGCGGTCATCATCATTCATGAAGCCTTTGGCGTCACTGATCACATTGCGGACGTGACACGACGTGCTGCAAATGCTGGTTTGCATGCGGTTGCTCCTGACTTCTTCCACCGAGCACCCGCCGGTGTAGCCGCCTACGGCGATTTGCAAGCCGCGGCTTTGAACTTTGGTGGGCTCAGCGACGAGGGGATTTTGGCTGACCTCGACGCAACCTTGGCGCACCTAGAAAGCAAGGGTTTTGCTCCTGACCGCATCGGCGTGATTGGTTTTTGTTTCGGTGGACGCGTAGCGTTCTTGTTGGCCGCAAAGCGAAAGATCGGTGCGGCCGCAACGTTGTACGGCGGAGGCATCTCCGTGGCCTCAACATTCTTGCCGTTCCCCGCGCTGACTGACTCGATCGCCAGCATGCAGACCCCATGGCTGGGGATGTATGGCGAAGCAGACATGGGCGTTCCGCAGGAAGAGGTGGATCTCCTGGAGCAGGCGATGGCCGCAGATGCATCGGTGGAATACAAAATGATTCGTTACGCTGATGCAGGACATGCCTTCCATAACGACACTTTGCCTTCATATAACGAGAAAGCAGCCAAGGCAGCTTGGTCGCAAGCACTAGATTGGTTGAGCGCACACGGCGTGAACTAAGCCTGAGAGGTCCACATGCGCGTTTTGGTTTTGGACGAAGTGGCACCGGAAACTCGAGTTGCCCTTATTCCTGATCATGTCCAAACCCTTCGAGGCCTGGGACTCGATGTTGCTGTCATCGCTGGCGCTGGTGTTGCGGCCTTCTTTGATGATGCCGTGTACAGCGCGATGGGTGCCGACATTGTTCCGGCGAACTTGCGTCACGAAGCCATTAGCCGTGCGGATGTCGTGCTGACTGTTCGCACTATTGACGAACTTGACGCCAAGCGGATGAAAGCCGGTTCGTTGGCGCTGTGTTTTATGCAACCAACAGCGAGCCTTCCTGTTCTGGAGGCGCTGACACAAGTGCGCGCTTCAGCGGTCTCCTTTGAACTCATCCCGCGTATTTCGCGGGCGCAGTCGATGGATGCCTTGACCTCCCAAGCCCTGGTTGCTGGATATCGGGCCGGATTAGTTGCTGCAGAGATGTTGCCCAAGTTCTTCCCACTGTTTATGACAGCGGCGGGGACGATTCAGCCTGCTCGAGTTTTGGTGTTGGGCGCTGGAGTCGCCGGTCTTCAAGCCATCGCAACAGCCAAACGACTGGGCGCGATCGTGAGTGCGTACGACGTTCGCCCTGCAAGTGCTGATGAAGTCAAGTCAATGGGTGCAACGTTCATCACCTTGGAGCTTGATGCACTTGACGGTGCTGGTGGGTATGCGCGCGAGATGAGCGAAGATAGAGCGCAACGTCAACGCGATTTGTTGCTCCCCTATGTAGCTGCTTCTGATGTGCTGATCACCACCGCTGCGGTTCCTGGCCGGCCCGCTCCGCTGTTGGTCACGGAGTTGATGGTGGCAGCGATGAAGACCGGCTCGGTGGTCGTTGACCTTGCTGCCGAAACCGGCGGCAATGTTGAAGGATCGCAGCCTGGTGAAGTCGTGACGATAGGGGGAGCGCTGGTGTGGGGTGCCAAGGACGTCCCCAGCCAAATGCCGGTCCACGCATCGCAGTTGTACTCAGCCAATGTTTCTGCGGTACTCAAACTCTTGACCACCGATGGACAGGTAGACCTAGACCTTGAGGACGAGATCGTCAGCAGTTCGCTAGTGATCCATAACGGTGTGGTGCGTCATGAAGGCGCCATTGAAGCGTTAGTGAAGGGGAACTAGACCATGAGTCCTGATCTTGCGCTATTGACGATTTTTGTCTTGAGCATTTTTGTCGGCATCGAAGTCATTTCCAAGGTGTCATCCATGCTGCACACCCCGTTGATGTCGGGTGCGAATGCGATCCACGGCATTGTCTTGGTGGGCGCAATTTCAGTCACGGGCACTGCTAACGGCTTTGCGGTTGTGCTGGGAGTCATTGCCATCGTGATGTCGAGCATCAACCTCGTCGGTGGCTTTGTCGTGACCGATCGCATGCTGGAAATGTTTGCCGGCCGTAAACCGGCTAAGAAGTCCGACCAAGGTGGTGACGCCTGATGTCCACTGGCGCACAGTTAGTCAACTTGGTCGCAGGCGTGTGCTTCATTTTGGCCTTGAAGGGTTTGTCCTCGCCCAAAACCGCTCGCCGTGGCAATCTGGTCGGTGCTGCGGGTGCCGCTCTGGCTGTCATCGTGGTGTTTTCCACCGGGGCTGACTTCCAACGCGTTCCCTTGATCGTTATTGCCCTGCTGGTTGGTTCGATCATTGGCTGGATCGCCGCGCGCCGAGTGCAAATGACGCAGATGCCGCAACTAGTTGCCTTGTTCAATGGGGTGGGCGGTGGTGCTGCGGCCTTAATCGCTGTCATCGAGTTCACGTCAGCAGGGGCGACGGAATCTACAGTCGCCGTTGTCGCGACTGTGCTGACCGTGCTGATTGGCTGCGTCTCCTTCACGGGCTCAATCGTGACGTTCCTCAAACTTCAAGAACTCATGACGACCGCTCCTGTTGTCTTGCCAGCTGGCCGCCTGATCACATCCGCTGTTGCTGCTGGATCAGTTGCTTCGGCGGTGGTCCTGATCGCCTCACCCTCGACGACCATGCTCGCAATCTTGTGCTTGTTCTCGTTGACGTTGGGTGTGCTGTTCGTGCTTCCCGTCGGTGGAGCCGACGTTCCGATTGTGATCTCGTTGTTGAATGCATTCACCGGATTGAGCGTTGCCGCCAGTGGTTATGTATTGAACAATGTTTTGCTGATCATCGCCGGCACCTTGGTTGGCGCCAGCGGAACACTCTTG
>JAPLBW010000058.1:666-1633 GCA_026392555.1 Actinomycetota bacterium | reverse complement strand
TCCTTCGAGGAGCCGCCGCGTGGCGCCGGCTTACCCTTCAGCAATGCTTTGCGAGCGGCTTCGGCTTCTTTACGGCTCGGGGTAGGGCGCCCCTTGGTGAGTGCCGTCGATTCGTTCGACGCGCTATCGCTTGATTGAGTTTCGGGCTTGCTTCGTCCAAACATATGGACAGGTTAGTCGGAAGGTGATCACCTAGAGTGCAGGTGGACCTCATCGACGACTTGGAGCTCACGTGGACACGCAGATTGATCTCAAGGGCGACGTCATCGTCGTCACTGGCTGTACTCGAGGATTTGGCCGCGTGGTGGTGGTGGACTTGGCCAAGGCCGGAGCTCGTGTCGTCGTGTCGTCGCCCTGGCAAGACGAAAACGATGCCCTTGCAGCGGAGATCACAGCGTCCGGAGGTACCGCACTGAGTTGTTTGGGCGATGTGACTAATCGCGATCAGTTGCGCGAATTGGTGGCTACGACGATGTCTACTTTTGGTCGGCTCGATGTGTGGATCAACAACGCCGCGTATGAGACGCCTGGCATGTCACTGGCCCTCGACTTTGGCGATGCTGAGTTTGACTCGGTGAATAGCGTTAACGTCGGTGGCACATACAACGGAACCATGGCCGCGCTGCGCGCGATGCTCGAGCAAGGTCACGGCGTCATCATCAATGTGACTGGTCGTGGCGACGACTTGCGCCCGACGTTGTACACCGCTCCCTATGGTGCAAGCAAGGCATGGATTCGTTCGTTCACTCGTACGCTGCGTGGTGAGTACGGCAAGCGCGGCGTCAACTTCGTCAACTTCAATCCCGGCGTCATGATCACCGAACGGATGGATCGAGCCGAAGCCGAGCAATTGGCCGAAATCAACCCTCGAACCGAAAAGCTCTTTCCCGTGGTCATGCGAGTCCTGGGTGATCCACCGTCGGTGGCCTCACAAAGACTCATTGAGTTCATCGCCTCAGGCGCCGCC
>JAPLBW010000058.1:0-615 GCA_026392555.1 Actinomycetota bacterium | reverse complement strand
AGAAGGACGGTGAGTTCCGCTTGATCAATCTGCGCAAGGTCATCAAGGGGATTGGTGGCGAAGCCAAGTACCGCGTACAAAATCGCAATAGCGATAAGGACTAGGGGAGTATTAGTCCGTCGCGTTTGTGGTGGGCGTCGCGGCGCCCGGAAGTGCCAGCATCCGATCTAACGCGATGCGTGCCCAGTGCGCGACGTCGCTGTGCACTTCGATGCGGTTGTTCACGTTCCCAGCGACGAGGTTCTCCAACGTCCACACTAAGTGCGGCAAGTCAATGCGATTCATGGTCGCGCAAAAACACACAGCCTTGTCTAAGTACGTGATGGTTAGATCAGGTCGCGCATCGGCAAGGCGCTTGACCAAATTCAGTTCGGTTCCAATGGCCCAAGCACTGCCGGCTGGTGCGGCGTTAATCGTTTGAATGATGAATTCCGTGGACCCCACAAGGTCAGCTTTGGTTACTACTTCATGGATGCACTCGGGGTGAACCAGTACTTGTACGCCGGGGACGAGCTCGCGTACTTGGTCCACGCTGGCCGCGGTGAAGCGACCATGAACCGAGCAGTGGCCCTTCCACAAGATGACTTTGGCGGCCCTGAGTTCTTCTGCGGTGAG
>JAPLBW010000001.1 GCA_026392555.1 Actinomycetota bacterium | reverse complement strand
TGACACATTGCACGCGCCGCACGCGGGTTTGCGCGCATGGCATCGACGGCGACCATGCCAAATGACTAACTGCGAAACATCCGTCCAGTCCTTTGTGGGAAACAGTGCGCCCACTGCGTGCTCGACCTTGACGGGATCCTCTTCCTCGGTCCAACCAAAGCGACGTGCGAGCCGACCGAAATGCGTATCAACCGTGATCCCGGGTACCCCGAATGCTTCACCTAAAACGACGTTCGCTGTTTTGCGTCCCACTCCTGGTAGCGAAACCAGTTCGTCCAAGGTGTGCGGGACCTCGCCGGCAAAGCGCTCATTGACGTCAGCCCCCATCCTCAACAACGTGTCGGTCTTGGCGCGAAAGAACCCCGTGGACTGAATCAAGGCCTCAAGAGCATCGCGATTGGCCGCTGCCAATTTCCTGGTGTTGGGGTATTTCTTGAAGAGTGCAGGGGTGACGCCATTGACCCGCTTATCGGTGCATTGAGCCGACAAGATGGTGGCCACTAGTAGTTCGTAAGGACTGGTGAAATCGAGTTCGCACTGCACATCTGGGTACTGATCAGCCAAAGCGCGCTGGATCCGGCGGGCCCGCCGCACCAGCGCGGCATCCTTTGATCCCATGGACTCAGCCTAGGGGCCGGCCCACGCCTAGCCCTTTGGGCCGGATGGGTGATCTGGGCTCAATCTCTGGGCCCAACGAGCCGATGAAGGGGTATGTCCACAACTCAGGTTCCGCGGCCCACCGCTAACGCAGCCACACCGGCTCGACGCGCTCCCGCCGATCGCACTGTGCCCGAGCGCAGTGTTGAATTTGCGCACCTTGATTTGGCTGGGCTTCGTGCCTACCGCAAGAACCTGGATACGGAAGAACACCGGGTTTCCTACTGGCGCCGGCTGATCCAAGCTCGCTTGGACTTGTTGCGCACCAACAGTGATGGCCTTTCCCAATTTGACCACCTACAAGGTGCCTTTGCTGAGGATCGACCAGCGCGCGGACGGACCGCGCTCCTTACCGTCTTGCCAGACAACGACATCCCGCCGATTCCTGATCTGCAGTCGCTGTGGAATCAAACCGTTGACACCAATAACCCTGTCGCTTGCCACGAACTTGCCCAGGAACTGTCATTTGCCGAATTCCAGCTGTCGACCTACCGTCAGGCACTCCACCGCCGATTGGCTCGCGCAACCGATGAACTCATTGCGCGCTACCACGAAGACCCGCTTCAGTGCCTAGTCGCACTTCCGCTGAAGGCTGGCGCTGCCTAACATTCCTGACTCTGCGCAGGCTCGCGCCGGTCTAACGTGGCACAATGCAGTTCACACACTGATTGTCGCGACGCTGGGAGGCTGAGATGGCTGACATCTTGATGAGTGCTCCGTTATTCGTCGCCCTCAATGATGACGCTGCAATAGCCCTGCGCGCATCGATGGTTGAGGTCACCTTTGCCAAGGGTGGCGTGATCTTCTCCGAAGGCGACGGCGGCGATCGCCTCTACGTCGTGCTCGAAGGCAAGGTCAAGCTCAGTGTCTCTTCCAGCGATGGTCGCGAAAACCTCCTCAGTGTCCAAGGCCCTGGCGAGATGTTCGGCGAACTGTCCCTTTTCGATCCAGGTCCGCGAACGGCCACCGCAACAGCCCTGACCGACTGTCGCCTTTTTGGCCTGGGTCACGACGACCTGAACGAGTGGCTGACCGGTCGCCCGGAACTTGCTCAATCACTTCTTCAAGCCTTGGCACAGCGCCTTCGCCGCGCAAACGAGGCGATGGGCGACTTGGTGTTTGCTGATGTTCCCGGTCGAGTGGCGAAGGCCCTGTTGGACTTGTCCGTGCGCTTCGGTGTTCAACGCGGGGAAGGAGTGCACGTCACGCACGACTTAACTCAAGAAGAACTTGCACAGCTAGTCGGCGCATCGCGCGAAACGGTAAACAAAGCTCTCGCCGACTTCGCTAGCCGCGGCTGGATTTTGCTCGAGCCTCGCGGTGTCACGATCTTGGATGTTGACAAGCTCAACCGTCGCGGCGCTTAGTCCTCCAACACAAACATCAAATGCGCCTGGGCGCTTAACAACGCTGCCCCTCGCAGCGAATCGAGCACATCGCTGTACACCACCGCAAGAACATGCTCCGGCGTCGTTGCCCCTTGGGCCACTGCAGCGCGCACTTGAGCGATGCGTTCATGGCGATGATCCAGATACTGCTGAGCGACTCGATGGGACGGTCCAACCATGGGGCCGTGACCGGGCAACACCACCAACTCACTGAGTTGAACCAGCTTTTCTAACGTGCGGAGATAGTGGTCGACTCGACCCTCGGGGTGAGCGATCACCGTGCTGCCTTCGCCCAAGATCGTGTCACCGGTCAAGACCACTGATTCGCCTTCACCACTGACGACGAAGCACACCGAATCCATCGTGTGCCCGGGCGCATGCAGGATTTCAATATCCAATCCCGCAAGCTGCAGCGTCATCGCGTCAGTAAGTTTTTCACCATGGGAAACATGTCGCTCATCCCATGCACTCACTGGTGCACCTGTGAGTTCATGTAATCGCTGGGCACCATCACTGTGATCACCGTGTCCGTGCGTTAAAAGAATGTGTTCAATGGATCCGTGCATTGCAACATCAAGCAAATGGGATTCATCTAGCGGGCCGGGATCAACAATGACGAGCCCATCGATTCCCAGGATCCAGGTATTGGTTCCTTGCAAAGTCATGGGACCTGGGTTGGGAGCGGTAACACCACGCACCCACGCAGGAGTGGTCACACTCATCCGGATTGCTGCTCCAATCGAACGGGCCGATGACTGACTGCTTCAGACACTGATGACCACTGGTTGAGGTCAAGCAGCACACGAAGCGTAGGCCATAACAAGATGATCTCACCGGCACGATTGGCTTCCAGGGCTTCGGCTATTTTCCACCACCGCGCCTCGACTGCTTCACCATCGGGCACATGCCGCGGTTCGACATCTGCCCGGAGAGGGGCAAGAAAGAACCACGTGTCAAAACGAAAAGGAAGGTAATCAGGGGTCAACCACCAAGCCCACGGAATCACATCCTGCGAATGAACATGAGCTTGTTCTCGATTGAGCAGTCGGGCAATTGAGGTTCGCCCCAAGAGGAGGTCCTGTCGATCCCGCTCACTCCACGCCGTGGGATGTCGATTGGAGGCCAGGACGATCCCCGATTCTTCAAAGGTTTCCCGCACCGCCGCGGCCACGAGTTGGTTGGCTTTCACCGGCTCAACATCCATGATCGACCCCACGTGAATCAGTGAGTCGCCATCAAGAGGAAACAATTCACTGTCGCTGGCGTCAACTGCGCCACCAGGGAAGACATGGGCATGGGGAGCAAACTTCAAAGACCCAATGCGTTTAAGCAGCCACACTTCCATACCACCGGTTGCGCTATCGCGAGCAAGGACAACCGTGGCGGCATCTCGTGACTGTGACGTCACTCCACCTCGACGATGAGCTCAATTTCGACGGGAGCATCCAAAGGCAGAACGGCTACTCCGAGCGAACTTCGCGCGTGAACACCCTTCTCACCAAACACAGCGCTGAGAACTTCACTCGCACCGTTAACCACCAGCGGCTGTGAGCTGAAATCAGGGGCGCTTGCTACGAAACCCACGACCTTGACGATGCGACGAACGCGAGACAACTCGCCGATCTCCGCCTTAACAGCGGCAATCGCGTTCAGCACACAGATGCGGGCCAGCGCATTGGCTTCTTCAATGCTCACCTCAGCGCCGACTTTACCGGTGATGGACAGTGCGCCATCAACGAGCGGCAACTGGCCGGATGTGAAGACGAGATTGCCGGTCTGCACCACGGGGACATAGGACGCAACTGGCGCTGGTACCGGCGGGAGGGTCATGCCCAATTCAGCGATACGGGATTCAGGTGTCGTCATTGATTAGCCCTTAGGACGTTTGAAGTAAGCAACAAGGTTTTCAGCCGAACTGCCCGGCAACACCGACACCAACTCCCAACCGTCTTCGCCCCACGTATCGAGGATCTGCTTTGTCACATGAACAAGGAGAGGCACAGTCGCGTATTCCCAAGCAATTTTTTCCATACCCCGACACTATCTCTGCGGTCAACGGGGCGCTCAGGCAACGTCCTGATACGTGAGGTTGGTGCCGAACGTTCTCAGCAGGCGTGCGTCAATTAGCTGACGCGGATGTGATCGTCCACCAGCGAGATTTCGAGAGGAGCCAGCATCGTGGCTTCGTATTCATCGCGTGCACTTTCAAGCACTTCCCGCCAGGACGTCACATTGGAACGTCTGCGAAGCAACGAGCGACGCTCGCGCTCGGTCATGCCGCCCCACACACCAAACTCCACGCGATTGTCGAGGGCATCGGCGAGACATTCAGTCCGCACCGTGCAGTTCATGCATACACTCTTGGCCCGATTTTGGGCTGCGCCTTGAACAAAGAGTTCGTCCGGAGCACTCGTGTGACAAGCCGCTTTAGCGATCCAGTTGGCGACCCAGGTCATGCAACCTCCCCATGGCACAAATAGGTGAGCCGCCCTGTCAAACAGACGTGTTCTCGGCCTGCCTTCAACCTAGGCAACGAACGTGCTCCAGCGGAACCCCTCCAACCCCAACGGTTACACGTTCGTTATCCGCCCCATCTGGCGTACTCTGATTACGTGAAGTCACATGCGTCACACACGCCCCACGGTCGGCCTAGAGCTGTGCTCGGTCGATTGGTGTTGGTGGCTGTGGCCTGCGGGGTGATTTTCGCCGGAATGTTGCTCCCGATCGCTGGGGGCGTCGCGCTGGCCGCGCGCGATGGATCACAATCCTTTACCTCACTCCCAAACGTCCTTGATGCCGCTCCCTTGCCGCAACCCACCATTTTGCTCGCAAAGGATGGATCGCGGATCGCCGAAGTATTCACGGAAAATCGCACCTCAGTTCCGTTATCGAGCATGGCCACACCTATTCGCCAGGCAATCGTTGCCATTGAAGATTCGCGGTACTACGAACATGGTGGCATCGACTTGCGTGGCACCTTACGAGCGCTGAAAAGTAATAGCCAGGCCGGCTCGATTCGGCAAGGTGGATCAACGCTGACGCAGCAATACGTCAAGAACACTCTGATTGTCAACGCGCGGACAGCACAAGAGCGTGAAGGGGCAAGCGCGCGAACCATTTCCCGCAAGATCCGCGAACTGCGCCTTGCCATTGCCGTTGAACAAAAGTATTC
>JAPLBW010000008.1 GCA_026392555.1 Actinomycetota bacterium | reverse complement strand
CTCAGGCGCCTTCCGGATGGACGCTGATATTCCGTTGGTTGTCCCTGAGGTCAACGCTGCTGCTGCGGCTGATCGACCACGCGGCATCATCGCCAACCCCAACTGCACGACGCTGTCAATGATCGTTGCTCTCGGTGCACTTCACCGTCGATGGACTGTTACGGAACTTGTTGTTGCTTCTTATCAAGCAGCATCTGGTGCAGGCCAACCCGGTATTGATTTGTTGCGCGCACAAATTGCTGCTGTTGGTGGCTCTGACTCGTTGGGTGATTCGGCCGGCGACGTGCGCGCTGCTTTGGAGAGTGCCGGAATTGATACCACCGATATTTTCCCCGCGCCGCTTGCACTCAACGTGGTGCCGTGGGCTGGTTCGCTGAAGGACAACGACTACACCTCCGAAGAACTCAAGGTGCGCAACGAGTCGCGCAAGATTTTGGGCATCCCCGACTTGAAAGTCTCAGCAACGTGCGTGCGCGTTCCCGTTCTGACCACTCACTCGTTGTCGGTGCATGCACGATTTGCGAATCCGGTGGATGCGGAGGAAGCCAAGCAGATCCTGCGCGATGCACCAGGTGTGGAATTACTCGATGACCCAGCGGCGATGGTATTCCCGACACCTGCTGATGTGGTCGGGACTGATCCGACGTGGGTGGGCCGCGTGCGTCAGGCGCCGGACTTTGACAACGTGCTCGACTTCTTCGTTTGTGGCGACAACCTCCGCAAGGGAGCGGCGCTGAACGCCGCGCAAATCGCCGAAGTCGTGGCAGCAGAGCTCAGCCGGTAGCTCACCCGAATTCCCGAGCAGGTTCAACCAACCGTCGGGATCGCGGGAGCGGCTTAGCGACCCGAGGATGGCCAAACCTGCTCGCCATGTGGCGGGAACCGTCGGACGCTGGCGCGTCCTCCTCCCGAATCCATAGACCCGTGAAATGCAAAGGGACTGCCTGAAGGCAGCCCGTTTGCATTGTCGGGGTGGCGGGATTCGAACCCACGGCCTCTTCGTCCCGAACGAAGCGCGCTACCAAGCTGCGCCACACCCCGGGTGTGGTCGCCGTACTTTATCCAAGACGCGCAGGCCTGGACTCAGCGGGCAGTAAGCGTTAAGAGGATGGCTTCGGGCCGGCAGGCCAGTCGAATGGGCGCATAGGGCGAGGTGCCGATGCCGGGTGACACGTTGAGCCAGGTTTCAGCAACGGGTTCATTCACGTTCGCGAACTCCGTGGCGTCCCAGCCATCTTCTGGCAACGCATCATCGCGATAACGAGACAGCCCCTTGGCGTACTTGCGGTTGAGATCGCAATTGGTCACCAACGTTCCATATCCGGGCAGGCATACCTGACCACCATGGGTATGACCAGCCAAGATCACGTCTGCGCCATCGGTTGTCATGGCGTTGAGAACGCGACGGTACGGAGCGTGCACGACTCCCAACGAAAAGTCTGCGGTGCTGGGTTCGGTGTCAAGGTCGTCGTAGCGATCGCGGTGAATGTGGGGATCATCAACCCCGCGCGCATCAATGAGTAATGAACCAACCTTGATCGTCTCGCGGTGGTTGTTGAGGTTCAGCCAGCCGGCTTGCGTGAAACCTGCTTCGAGATCACGCCAAGGCAATTCTTCGGCGTGCTTGATCGGTGTGGGTCCCATGCGCAAATACGTCAAAGGATTCTTAAACACCGGTGCGTAGTAATCGTTTGAACCGAAGACGAAAACTCCGGGGACGGCAAGCAGGGGCTGCAACGCGTCCACTAACACAGGGATTGAACCGGGATGAGAGATGTTGTCACCGGTGTTAACGACCAGGTCTGGTTCTAAGTCAGCGAGCGAACGCAACCAAGCAGTGCGCTTCGTATCGTTGGGCATCAGGTGGATGTCGGATAGATGCAACACCTTGACCGGTTGGCTCCCACTGGGCAAGACCGGCAGTGTCACGTGGCGGGTGCGATAGGCCTGGGCCTCCCACAGGCTGTAGCCCAGCAATCCCAGTCCGCCGGCCACAAGGGCCGCTCCGGAGGTGATCAAAGGGCGTGTGCTCACCCGCCCATGGTGACAGATAGCCAAGGTCAGGTGTCACACTGACGTCATGGCAGCAATGAAGGACCGACTCCAGGCAGACCTGACCGAAGCGATGAGGTCTAGCGACAAGATCACGTCGGCGACGATTCGGATGGCACTAACGGCCATCACCAACGAGGAAGTCTCGGGCAAGCAAGCGCGTGAATTGTCTGACGACGATGTGATCATCGTGCTTTCGCGTGAAGCCAAAAAGCGACGTGAATCCGCAGAGGCCTACACGCAGGCCCAGCGCCCAGAACTTGCGCAACAAGAAAACGACGAGCTCGCTGTCCTGGATCGCTACTTGCCACAACAACTCACTGAGGCTGAAGTCGATGCGATCGTTGCGTCCGCTGTTGCGCAAGCCACAGCAGATGGAGCCGAAGGTGGCAAAGCCATGGGAGCGGTCATGAAGATCGTTACCCCGCAAGCATCAGGGCGCTTTGACGGTTCGGCAATTGCCGGCAAGGTGCGCGCAGCCTTAGGGATGTAATACCCGTTACGGAGTTTGACCCGGCGTCGGTAGCGGCGTGAACGTCGGCGTGGGTGTGGGAATCACAAAAGTTGGTAGCGGTGGCGGTGGCGGAGTGGTGCCGTCGCTGAGGTAAATCTTCACTACCCCTCCTGATGTGACGTATGAACCACGACTGGGATAGCTGTAGGCCACCGTGTTTTCCGGTTGCGTTGACTGCACGCGGTACTGCCCAACTTCACCCTTGAGGCCGGCAGTGGTCAAAACAGCAAAAGCTGCAGCCGGGTCAAGTCCGCGTAGATCAGGGACTGTGGTTTGCAAGCCAGCGATTTGCGTCGGGTCCGGCTTGGTGAAATCAATAACGGGCTGGCCCTTCAAGCCAGCGACCATGACATCTCGCCAGATAGGGCCTGCGAGCCGTCCGCCGTATCCCTTCGTGATGTAGGTGCCGTTAATGGTGATGTCACGGATGGGGTAGCGCTGTCCACCACGCGGATCACCGATCCACACCGCGGTTGCCAATTGTGGAGTGTGTCCGCAGAACCAGACGGCGGCGTTTTCATTCGTTGTTCCCGTCTTTCCTGCCACCGGGCGTCCAATCTTGAGGGACTTTCCGGTCCCAATCGTCATGACCGATGTGAGGAGTTGGTTCACCGCGTCTGCGACCGCTGGGCGAATGACTTCTTTACAGTCAGCGGACGGTGCACCCAGCGAGATGCCATCACGATCCACAACCTCACTCATGGGTACCGAGCGACAGTGCGTCCCACGTGCGGCGAACGTTGCGTAGGCCTCGGCCATGGCCAGGGGAGAGACCGCCTGACTACCAAGGACAAAAGATGGCACGCGTTTGAGAGGCGTTCCCGTTGCTTGGGTCACCCCCATGGCTTCCGCAATTTCTTTCGGACGGCATAAGCCGGTCTTCTTTTCCAAGGCGACGAAGAAGGTGTTAACCGAGTTAGCGGTCGCGGTCTTCATCGAGTACGTCCCACTACCGGTTGAGTTTTGCACGGTGTAGGGAGCAAACGGTGCACCCGTCGTGCAATCAACAAAGCCGGTGAACGTGCGACTTGATGGCGCATTTAACGTCGTGGTGATGGGCAAGCCTTGATCTAGAGCGGCCGCAAGGACGAAGACTTTGAAGGTGGACCCGGCTTGAGCACCGAGAGAGCCACCGTATTTCGTGTTGACGTTGAAGTTCACGGTCGTTTTACCTCGACCCGATATTCCCCATGTGCGGTTTTGGGCCATGACCAGTACGCCACCGGTTCCTGGCTGCACAGACGAGACGGCAACGGCCTTGCGGCTCTTGTCCTTGCGCGGGATCGCGGTGTCGACGGCCTTTTGCGCGGCGGCTTGGAGCGCAGGGTCCAAGGTCGTCTTAATCGTGAGTCCACCGCGTCGCAAGAACGCTTCGCGGTCCTCGGCGGTTTCACCAAAGAATGAATCGTTCTTAAGGAAGCTCAACACATAGTCGCAAAAATAGGCAGCGTAGGAGGTAGTGCACCCGTTGCGCTTTTCAGTGATGCGCAGCGACTTAGATAGCGAGACCTTCGATGCTTTCGTTGCGGAATCGGGGGTGATGTAACCCAGGTCCACCATGCGTTGCAACACCACGTCGCGTCGAGCTTGCGCCTTGACGGGGAACCGGCGTGGATTTAGACCCACAGGTTGCTGAACAACACCGGCCAACGTGGCGGCCTGTGCCAAGTTCAACTCACTGGCGTTGATACCGAAGTAACGCTGGGCAGCGGCCTGAATTCCGTAGGCGCCG
>JAPLBW010000069.1 GCA_026392555.1 Actinomycetota bacterium | reverse complement strand
TGCTTGATCGTGGATTCATCGCACCTGATGCGCAGGGGAGTTTTTCTATCGCCACGCGAGCCGGCACTCACGTGGCGCATGTGCACGGCGATGACACGATCACCATTGATATGGGGCCTGCTACTTTCCCTGACATTGATCTGCATCCGGTGGTCGCTGTGTATGACGCACCCAATGCTTCGCACACTGACTCCAATGAACAACGCACGTGGCCAGCCACATCCGTTTTCATGCCCAACCCGCACGCGGTGGTGTTCGTCGAATCGATGGATGAAGCCGGCTCCCTGCACTGGGCGCCCGATGTCACACCGCCGTCGGCCTTCCCGGAGGGCGTTAATGTGGAATTTGTGCGCGTAATCGCTCCGGGTCAGTTGCAAATGCGAGTGCATGAGCGCGGTGCAGGGGAGACCTTGTCCTGTGGCACAGGAGCCTGCGCTGCTGTGGTGGCCGCTCGCCTGCGCCAAGGTCCCAGCGCCCCCACGGTTTGGCAAGTAGAAGTGCCCGGCGGCCTCTTGACCGTCACCGCCCGCCCTGATGGCATAGACCTGCGCGGTCCAGCTGTTCTTACCGGTGAAATCCCGGCCAGTGAACTCCAATTCTTGGCGATGTGACGTTGACAACAACCGAAGACTTCGACGGCGATCAACTCGACCTTGCCGACCGTCAAGCCCTTCGACGCGTTGCGGGATTATCAACCGAACTCACTGACGTCACCGAAGTTGAATATCGACAACTGCGACTTGAGCGCGTGGTGTTAGCTGGGGTTTGGACTGAAGGCACCGCGCAAGATGCCGAAAACTCGCTGGCCGAATTAGCAGCTCTTGCGGAAACCGCCGGGTCACTGGTTCTTGATGGTGTGATTCAACGTCGAGCCAAACCAGACGCGGCGACTTACATCGGTTCGGGTAAAGCACGTGAACTGCGAGACATTGTGATCGCCACCGGTGCGGACACCGTCATTTGTGATGGTGAACTCACTCCGGGCCAATTGATTCAGCTCGAAAATGTGGTCAAGGTCAAGGTGGTTGATCGCACAGCGCTGATTTTGGACATTTTTGCCCAGCATGCCCAAAGCGCTGAGGGTAAAGCCCAAGTCGAACTGGCGCAGATGCAGTACATGGTGCCGCGGTTGCGTGGTTGGGGTGAGTCGATGAGCCGCCAGGCCGGTGGTCGGGTGGCCGGCGGAGCTGGAATTGGTTCGCGCGGTCCAGGGGAGACCAAGATTGAGACCGATCGGCGCCGGATTCGCACCAAGATGAGCAAACTGCGTCGCGAGATCGCCGACATGAGCAAGGTGCGTCTTACCAAGCGGGCCGAGCGTGAACGCAACGCCGTGCCATCGATTGCGATCGTGGGATACACCAACTCGGGTAAGTCCAGTTTGCTCAATCGCCTCACCGGTTCAGGAGTGTTAGTCGAAAACGCGTTGTTTGCGACGTTGGATCCCAGTGTTCGACGATTACACCTAGAGGATGGTCGCGATGTCACAGTGACCGACACGGTTGGTTTCGTGCGGCACTTGCCGCACCAGCTCGTTGAAGCGTTTCGTTCGACACTAGAAGAAGCCGCTGGCGCTGACTTGATCGTGCATGTCGTCGATGCAGCCAACGCTGATCCGCTGGGGCAAATTTCTGCAGTGCGTGAAGTGTTGGCCGACATCGATGTGAACAACATTCCCGAACTCGTGGTTTTGAACAAAGCCGACATCGCCGATGGGGAAGTGCTCGCGGCCCTGTGTCGGCGCGAGCCACACCACGTCGTGGTCTCAGCTCGCACGGGCGAGGGTATGGACCAGCTAGCCAAGCTGTTGGCCAGCGAATTGCCCCGCCCAGACCTGCGTTTAGAGGTACTTATCCCTTACGAGCGCGGTGATTTGATCGATCGGTTGCACCGCAAGGCCCAAGTGCTGTCCCAAGAGCACACCGACACCGGCACTGCGTTGGTGGTTTTGGTGGGGCCGGAGTTCAAGGACACCCTGGAGCCCTTCACCATCACCTGACGGTGATCACTGCGAGGATGGGCACGTGGCCACCAATCCTGCTCCGAAGCTCTCGGATGTGTTGGATGTGGCAGTGGCGGCCATCGGTGGTGAACCACGCGCGAGTCAATTACAGATGGCGACCGCGGTGGAACATTCTTTGGTCTCTGGTGAGCACTTGCTCGTGCAAGCCGGCACCGGTACCGGAAAGTCCTTGGCCTATTTAGTTCCTGCGCTTTTGCATCACGACACCGTCATCGTGGCTACTGCAACCATTGCTTTGCAGACCCAGTTAGTTGATCGTGACATCCCCACGTTGGTCAAGGCTGTTGAACCGATCCTGGGCCGTCGTCCCACCTTCGCCGTGTTGAAGGGTCGCAATAACTATGTGTGTCTGAATCGCGTTCACGATCAAGCACCATCGGCCAAGTCGATTACCGATTCCGGTGCCACCGCGTTGTTTGATGCCGGTGCCTTCACCGACACCATGCCGGCCGAGGACCTCAAGGCAGGCGCCACTACCGAAATGGGCAAGCAGGCCCAGCATCTGCGGGCTTGGGCCCAAGAAACCCGGACCGGAGACAAGCTCGAACTCGAACCCCCCGTCGAAGAGCGGGTCTGGCGGGCCTTCAGCGTCAGCGGCCGGGAGTGCATGGGGCAGTCCTGTCCCTTGGTCCAGGACTGCTTTGCTGAAATTGCCCGCGAAAAGGCCAAGCAAGCCGACATCGTGGTCACTAATCACTCGTTGCTCGCTATTGATGTGTTGGAAAACGTTCCCGTCTTGCCCGAACACACCGCGGTGGTGGTTGACGAGGCTCACGAACTTATTGACCGCGCGACCTCGGCCGCAACCAGCGCATTGTCAGTGGCTTTTGTTGAACGCACTGCACAGCGTTTGCGTCGTGCTGCTGGTCGCGACTCTTCGGACCTGCTCCTTGATGCTGCCGGCGCATTGGCTGATGCGTTGTTGTCAATGCCGGCCGGTCGTTTCCAACGCCCTGTTGGTTCGTTGCTCAACGCGTTGGCGTTAGTGCGCGATGCTGCGCGTGCTGGTTTAGCTGAGTTGGGTCCCAATAGCGCGGCTGCCGAAGCCGGTGGCGATGCGGGTGCGCGCCAAATCGCCAAGGCAGACCTTGATGAGCTCTTTGAAGTCTCTGGCAAGTTGCTCAAAATGAACGATGACACCGTGGCCTGGCTCGATACCGATACGCGCGAGGGCCGAACAATCTTTATGGCCCCGCTGTCAGTGGCCAAGTTGTTGCGATCGTCCCTGTTTGACAATGCCACGGTGATTTTGACCTCCGCGACGTTGAAATTGGGCGGAAACTTCGACGCTTTGGCCGCATCTGTTGGGCTGATGCCCGTCGCGGCGCCGGTGGATGGGCCCGGCGAGGAGAGTCAAGACAGTGGCGACGACGACATCGTGCGCAGTCGCGACAACGAACCGATGCGATGGAGCGGTTTGGATGTGGGCTCGCCGTTTGACTTTGCCAATCAGGGGATTTGTTACATCGCCGATGACTTGCCCGCGCGTGGAAGCCAATCAGGAGTGTTGGCCGAGGAATTCCTCACCCGCATTGTTGATTTAGTCAACGCTGCCGGCGGTCGCACCTTGGGATTGTTTTCCTCGAAGTGGGCTGCGCAACTTGCTGCCAACGAAGTGCGTTCGCGATTGGGTGTTCCGTTGATGACGCAATGGGATGCACCATTGCCGCAACTCATTGATCGGTTCGCGGCCGAACCGCGCACGTGTTTGTTCGGAACCCTTTCTTTGTGGCAGGGCGTGGATGTTCCCGGACATGCGTGCACGTTGGTGATTATTGACAAGATTCCGTTCCCGCGACCTGATGACCCGTTGGTCGAAGCGCGGCAAAACGCAGCCGATGCTGCTGGCGGTAATGGGTTCATGACGGTGTCGGTGCCTCGGGCGTCGTTGATGTTGGCCCAGGGCGCTGGTCGATTGATTCGCACCTCGACCGACAAGGGTGTGGTGGCGATTTTGGATCCACGCCTGCAACCCGCCCGATACGGCGCCTACATCCGCCGGTCGTTGCCCCCGTTTTGGTTGACCACCGACGCTGAACAGGTCTTGAGCTCCTTGCGCGCACTGGATGACACCGCCACCATTGAGGAAGCAACCCAATCCGCGCCCGTGGAGTAATGACCAGTGGAGTAATGACCAGCGAAGGAATAGATCCACCTCGTGAGCGTTGAACCAGCTATGAGCACCGTGACGCCGACGAAGAACGTCGAACTCGCCTTGATGGGGATGACCTGTGCCTCGTGTGCGGCGCGCATTGAGAAGAAGCTCAACCGCATGGAGGGCGTGACAGCGACGGTCAATTACGCGACCGAAACCGCGGACGTTCACGTGAGCGATGCCAACGTGGCAGTGGGGGATTTGGTCGCCACGGTGGAAGCCGCGGGTTACAAAGCGCGAGCGATCACAGCTGATTCGAATACCGACGACATTGACGAGGCAACACGCAAAGCCGATGCGCTGTTGACGCTACGCCTATTGGTCAGTTTGCCATTGGCTGCTGTCGTGGCTGTCATTTCCATGGTCGATGCCTTGCACTTTGATGGGTGGGCGTGGGTGGTGTTTCCGCTCGCTTCGATCGTGGCGCTGTGGGGTGCGTGGCCGTTCCATGCTGCGGCTTTGGTCAATGCCCGACACCGCGCGACCACGATGGACACCTTGATCAGCGTCGGAGTGCTGGCGGCGTATTACTGGAGTGCGTGGGCGCTGATTTTCGGTGGCGCCGGCCAGGCATCCAATCCGGCTATGGACATGGATGCGCCGGCTCTGTACTTCGAAGTCGCTGCTGTGGTGCCGTCCTTTGTCCTCCTGGGCCGCTGGCTCGAAAATCGTGCGAAGCGATCGTCCGGGTCAGCCTTGCGGGCGTTGATGGAACTAGGCGCCAAGCAGGCCGTAGTCATCAGGGATGGCCAGCACGTCACCATCGATGCTGCTGACATTGCCCTCGATGAGGTCATGGTGGTGCGCCCAGGCGAAAAGATCCCCACCGATGGGCGCGTTGTCGAGGGCTCGAGCTCGGTTGATGAATCGTTGCTGACTGGCGAAAGCGTGCCCGTTGACGTGGGTGTGGGATCACTGGTGGCCGGTGCCACAGTCAATGTGGGCGGGCGTTTGATGGTCCAGGCCACGCGCATCGGCGCAGACACCAAGCTTGCGCAAATCACCGAGTTGGTTCGTCAAGCTCAAACCGGTAAAGCACCGATTCAACGACTCGCTGATCGGGTCTCCGCGATTTTTGTGCCGATCATCTTTGTCATCGCCATCGTCACCTTTGCGGCGTGGTGGGGGATTGCCGGTGATCTCAACGGCGCCTTCACCGCAGCGGTGGCCGTGTTGATTGTCGCTTGCCCGTGCGCACT
>JAPLBW010000061.1:707-5481 GCA_026392555.1 Actinomycetota bacterium | reverse complement strand
CGAGCTTCAATGATGGCGGCCCCGCGCTTAGCAACGGTGGGAATGAAGTCGTTTTCCAGCCATGCCTGGTCGTTGATGACTTCGGCAGCGGGCTTGCTATTGATCGTGGCGTGGAAGATGTCGGGGTACTGGGTTGCTGAGTGGTTGCCCCAGATCGACAAGTTCTTGATGTCGTTAATCGACACGCCTGCCTTCTTAGCCAACTGCGACAGCGCGCGGTTGTGGTCCAAGCGCGTCATGGCCGTAAAGCGTGACTTGGGGACATCAGGTGCATGGGAAGCAGCGATCAAGGCGTTCGTGTTCGCAGGGTTACCCACAACGAGCACGCGGATGTCATCAGCAGCACCAGCATTAATGGCCTCGCCTTGTGGCTTGAAGATTCCACCGTTGGCCTCGAGCAGGTCGCCACGCTCCATGCCGGCGGTACGCGGACGTGCACCGACGAGCAATGCAACGTTGGCGCCATCAAAGGCTGCGCGGGCGTCATCAAAGATGTCAATCCCGGCCAACTGCGGGAAGGCGCAGTCGTTAAGTTCCATGGCCGTACCCTCTGCTGCCTTCATCGCTGGGGTGATTTCCAGCAAACGCAAGTGCACTGAAACATCAGGGCCGAGCAACTGGCCTGAGGCGATGCGGAACAACAATGCATAGCCAATTTGACCTGCAGCACCGGTGACAGTGACATTGACGGGGGTCTGTGACGCCATGAACAACCGCTCTCTTCCTGGCCTCACGCGCGCGATAGCGCAACGGCAAGGCTCACATCTGGGGATTGTTAGGGCTCGAAAAGCACCCTAACTACATTCCGAAATGTAGCCGAAGCGCAGCCGCTTGAAGTCAGCGGGTCTTGGCCCGCCTACGCCTGTCCGGCGAGCGCTGCTTCGGCTGCTTCCACCACGTTGGTCAGCAACATGGCTCGGGTCATAGGTCCTACGCCACCGGGGTTTGGCGACAAGAAGCCAGCCACGACAGAGCAGTCAGTGTCTACGTCGCCGACAAGGCCGTTTTCGGTGCGGGTGATCCCCACATCAATCACGGCACTGCCGGGATTGACCATCATCGGGGTGATCAGGTTCGGCACTCCAGCCGCCACAATCAAAATGTCGGCGCGCTCAACGTGAGCGGCCAAGTCCTTCGTACCGGTGTGGCACAGGGTAACCGTGGCATTTTCGCTGCGGCGAGTCAGGAGCAAGCCCAACGAGCGGCCGACCGTGATGCCGCGACCAATCACGACAACTTCGGCTCCGTCGACCGGAACGTGGTATCGACGCATCAATTCCAAGATTCCACGGGGGGTGCACGGCAAGGGTGCGTCTATGCCAAGGACGAGGCGACCCAGGTTCACGGGATGGAGGCCATCGGCATCCTTGTCCGGATCAATCATTTCAAGAACGCGATTGGCATCCAAGCCGGCGGGCAGTGGCAACTGCACGATGAAACCCGTACAGGTCGGATCGTCATTGAGCTGACGAACAGCTGCCTCAACTTCGTCTTGACTGGCAGTAGCTGGTAGATCAATGCGAATCGATTTGATGCCCACTTCAGCACAATCGCGGTGCTTGCCCGCGACATACGACTGCGATCCGGGATCATCGCCGACCAAAATGGTGCCTAGCCCTGGGGCAATGCCAGCTGCCTTGAGCACATCGACGCGCTTTGCGAGCTCAGCCCTAATCGTGGCCGCGGTCGCCTTACCATCCATTGTGATTGATGCCATGGCGTGAGTATGCCTCACTCACAAACAGTGGAAGGAATGGGTCTGGGAATCGACCTAGGCGGACTTGCGCCGAGGTCGCAGCCGGTCCAAGCGACCCGAACCCACAATGACGGCGACAAAGGTCAGGCCCACACCCAATGCCTCCCATCCGTTGAATACCCGCCCTGGCGTGGGGATGAAGATGTCGATGATGACGGCGCCAAAGAGTTGGCCCGCAATCGAAGTCAACGTCAGGAGCAACACTCCGAGGGTGCGCACGAGACGGGCGGCGATGGCGACAAAGGTCGCGCCGATCAGCCCGCCGACGTAGAGATAGGGCTTCTCAAGGGGCGAAGGAGCGCCACTGAAGTCCACCTGACGAATAAATGTCAAGGTCCACAACATGATGCCGCCAACGGAAAAGTTCATCCACGCGGCAGCAATCGGGCTTCCAGTGGCCATCGCCACACGACCGTTGAAAGCTTGCTGGGCGGACACCAAAGTTCCCGCAAACAAACAGACAAAGACCGCAACAGGTTGAAAAGAGATCGCATTCGAAAATGGATTGATAGCCACGACAACAGCCACAACCGAAATCACACTGGCGACCACTCGAGATCGGCTGGGATGAAGGCGACCGCTGGGGCCAAGTCCTAGTCGGTCTACTTCAAGACTGGACGTGGTTTGACCGGCAACCAAGGCCACCGAGAAAAGTGAAACACCCAACACCGGAACAGCAAACCCTTGCGATGCGACCAGCGTTGCCCCACCGAGGCCCCCTAAAAGCAACCACCAGCGCAATTGCCCAGCCCGCAGTAATGACGGAATGGCACGTAAGGCCGCGCGGTTTTGTGCACTGGTAAACAGCAAAACGGTGATGATGACCCAGCCCAGGATGAAGCCCAGAGCGGCACCACCAATGGCATCGCCGACATCTCGCGCAAGAGCTGCATTCGCTCGACTTTGGATCGACACCAAGACACCGATAGCCGCACCAATCGCGATAGCGATGGTGTTCGTGGGTTTGCGCCGACGGCCTTTAGCCACGGCTCAATCCGGTTGCTGCCTCAGTGGAAGAAATGGCGGGTCCCGGTGAAATACATCGCCACCCCGTGCGCAATCGCCGTATCAATGACTTCCTGATCGCGTACTGATCCACCAGGCTGCACCACTGCGCGCACGCCAGCTTCGATCAGCACTTCCAAACCGTCGGGGAAGGGAAAGAATGCGTCCGACGCCGCCACGCTCCCCTTGGCGCGCTCGTCACCGGCTCGCCACACGGACAAACGAGCCGAATCCACGCGGTTGACCTGACCCATGCCGACGCCAACAGTGGCTCCGCCCTTGGCCAACACGATCGCGTTGGACTTTGCCGCACGGCTGGCTCGCCAAGCGAACACCAAGTCAGCGAACGTCGCATCATCAACCGGTTCACCGGTTGCGAGCACCCACGTTGTTGGGTCATCTCCTGGTGCATCGACACCGTCGGCCACCTGCACCAACAGCCCACCACTGACCGGGCGCGTTTCCATCGTGGACTTCGCCTCGACCGGAGCGCACTTGAGCAGTCGAAGGTTCTTCTTCTCCGTCAAGATCGCCAAGGCATCAGCATCAAAGTCTGGGGCCACGATCACTTCGGTAAAGATTTCAGCAATCTGCTCAGCAGCCTGCTTGGTGATGGGGCGGTTGGCAGCAATAACTCCACCAAAGGCTGAAATGGGATCGCACTCATTAGCTAAGCGATGAGCGGTTGCAATATCGGCGCCAACAGCAATGCCACACGGGTTGGCGTGCTTGATGATGGCTACGGCTGGTTCGGAGTGGTCATAGGCCGCCCGACGGGCTGCGTCAGCGTCAACGTAGTTGTTGTAGGACATTTCCTTGCCATGCAACTGCTCTGCTTGGGCAATCCCCTGACCCGGTCCGGCCGAGAATCGGTATAGCGCGGCAGGCTGATGCGGGTTTTCGCCATAACGCAGGACATCGGCTCGCTCAAAGGTGTGGCCCATGAATTCAGGGAACGCCTCATCATCGGCCGGTGCGTACTCACTCGAGAACCACGATGCCACGGCAACGTCATAACTAGCCGTGTGTGCGAAGGCCTCAGCAGCCAAGCGCTTGCGTTGGGCCAATTCAAATCCACCAGAAGCCAGAGCCGCTTCTACATCGGCGTATCGCGCCGGATCAACGACCACGGCAACACTGGGGTGATTCTTTGCTGCTGCACGCACCATCGTCGGACCACCAATATCAATTTGCTCCACACACTCATCGTGGTCGGCGCCCGATTCCACGGTGGCACTGAAGGGATAGAGGTTGACCACTACCAAGTCAAAGGGCTCAACATCGAGAGTCTTCAACTGCTCAACATGAGAATCCAGTCGACGGTCAGCCAAGATCCCGGCATGCACGCGCGGGTGCAAGGTCTTGACGCGTCCATCTAGGCATTCGGGGAAACCGGTCAGGTCGCTGACCTGTGTCACCGCAACCCCAGCTCCGGCAATAGTTGCTGCCGTTGAGCCCGTGGACACAATCTCCACTCCGGCCTGCCCCAGTGCCTGGGCGAGCTCAACCAGGCCGGTCTTGTCATAGACGCTGACTAACGCTCGACGAATCGGGAGCTTGCTCACGAAGAAACGACCTCTCTACCTTCAATGCGCCAGTTCGGCAGCAAGCTTCTCGATCTGCCGGGCATCAGGCAAGCTCGGCTGGGCTCCTGCGCGGGTGCAGGCCAGCGATCCGGCGGCAATGCCGCGCCTCAGCGCTCCCGAGAATCCGAGGCCCTGATGCAGGGCTGCGGCAAAAGCACCGACGAAGGCATCGCCGGCGGCAACCGTGTCAACCACCCCGACGGACGGCGCGGCCACCGAGCGTCGCACCCCGCCGGACCAGCCGATGCAGCCCTCTTCCCCGAGCGTCGCCACACAGGCAATGCCAAGCTCGCGGTCGACACGGGCTGCGATCAGGTCAGGGTCACGCTCCTCCCAGTCGAGCGACACGGAGAACACCACCGCTTCATGTTCGTTGACGATCAGAAGGTCGAGCCGCGCGATCAGGTCGGGACTGATGGGGCCGGCC
>JAPLBW010000061.1:0-628 GCA_026392555.1 Actinomycetota bacterium | reverse complement strand
AATGCGCTCGGCCTCGGGTGTCTCGCTTTGCAGCAACAGGATGTCTCCCTTGCTCCAGACATGATGGGCGAGGCTCTGCGCACGCGCCTTCAGGTTCGCGCCAGCCGTCACGATGATCTGGTTCTGGCCGCGCGCATCGACACCGATGAAGGCGGCGCCCGTGGGCAGGTCCACACTTTCGACGCCGGTCAGGTCAATGCCGCCCTCGCGCAGCAGCGACAACGCGGCATCGGCGGCAGCATCCGTGCCGACAGCCCCGCCGACGCGCACAGGCGCGCCGGCACGCGCCGCAGCCAGCGCCTGATTGGCCGATCACCGTTTCGCCGGGCCGCGGCAGCCGCTCGACCGCTGCCACGTGGTCAAGGATGATGGACGCAAGGACAACGATCATGGCCGTATCAGCCCCATCCGCTCAGGCATGATCGCCATCACATCGTCGCGCCGAGTTGCCAGGGCACGAACTCGGCATCGCCATAACCCAGTTGCTCGGACTTGGAGCGTTCGCCGGACGCGACCTTGAGCAGGCACTCGAAGATCTCCTCGCCCTTCGCCTCAAGCGACACGCCATCGAGCACATCGCCGCAATTGATGTCCATGTCATCGATCATGCGCCGATAGATGTCCGAAT
>JAPLBW010000149.1 GCA_026392555.1 Actinomycetota bacterium | reverse complement strand
ACTGCTCGCCCCCACTCGCACCGCCATGGGCCACCTCAGCCGCGAAGGGCTCGGTGACAGGTCTCACCTCGTCGGCGATGTGATGACTGATATCTGTCTTGCTATCCGCGATGTGGTTTTGGCTGATCCACAAAAGTTCCAGTCACTTCCGCTCGCTCAGCCGGATGAAAACTACCTACTGGCCACGATCCACCGAGCCGAAAACACTGACGATGCCGACCGATTGGCATCGATCATCACCGCACTTCAGGGCCTGTCTCAGCCCGTATATCTACCGGTGCATCCGCGCCTTGGAAATCGTGCGCGGCAACTCAACATTGAACTGCAGAAGGGGCCACTCGTCCCCGTTCCACCTTTGGCCTACCCACAACTTATCCAAGCAGTGCTCGGCTCTCGTGGAGTCATAACTGACAGCGGCGGATTGCAAAAAGAGGCCTACCTACTTCAACGTCTAACCACGACACTGCGCGCGGAAACTGAGTGGGTCGAAACCCTTGATGATGGATGGAACGTTCTTGCGCCAAACTTGGAAAACCTTGATCAAATCTCGCAACGAGCCACACCCAAAGTTCAAGGTGAGAAGACTTTCGGCGATGGACGAGCAGCCAACAACGTTGCATCGCTACTGGAAAGATCTACCCCTTAAGCCCTTCGCCCCAACACGACGCCAGTACGTCTTGTTGGTACTCCCAGGTAGTAATCTCTGGGCATGACATCGGATGGCCCAACGGCACCCAAAGCGGATTTGTCACCACGAACCCCGCGCATTGTGATGATCGTCGACAACACCATCGACGGTGACTCACGAGTCCAAAAGTCAGCACGATTCATGGCATCCCTGGGGTGGGAAGTTTTTCTCGTCGGTCGCTCGCCCAGCACCGAACGCCAAACGACCAGACTCGATGCTGCCGTCGTTATTAAGGCTCCCACCGAGCTGACCCTGCACAAGCGCCCCACATTGGCGCCTCGACGGACCCTCAAGTCCGTTTTTGCGTACCGCGACAAGAGCCAAGCATCAGCGGCCACCTTGCGCGCTAAGTGGCGCAAGATTGACTTTGACAGCTACCTCGCAACTCACACTGGCATTCCCGCCTTCCTTAAGAAGATAAGTTTTGTCCTTCAGCGAGCGATGCACCGACTGCGCAACGATCAGTTCAAGCGCCGTGTAAGCCAGGCCAAAGCGCCCCGACGATTTGCTGGTTTCACCGGGAGATCAGCGCGCAACACGTGGTCATACGATGACCCCTTTTTGGCTGACCTTGAACTCGCCATCGCTCCTGTCCTAGCGGAGTTAGCGCCCGACCTCATTCACGCTCACGACTACCGAAGCATCGGCATCGCTGTTCGTTACGCAGATCGCTGTTCGAGGAAGGGCAAGCGTCCTCCGGTGGTCTACGACGCTCACGAATTCCTCCCCGGAATTGAAGGGATAGCTGACGCACGGAAACGTCGCGGAAACGAAACCTATGAGGCGTTCTACCTGCGAAAGAGCGATGCGATCATCACCGTTGCCGAGGGAATCAGGCAGGAATTAGTCAACCGCCACGGGTTAAAGCAAAACCCCATGATCGTGGCCAACGTGCCAATGGCTCGGGCCAGCCACTGGAGTGAATCCGGACCTTCGGTCAACCCTTGGATTGCCACCGGAAGACAAGATTCTCGTCTACGTGGGTGGCGCCGCTCCTCGACGCGGACTATCTACCGTGATCCAGGCACTGACTGAGCTTCATGGTGTTCACTTCGCCATCTTGACAAAGCCGGGTGCTTACGTGAACCAACTTCACGATGAGGCGGACGCACTAGGTGTCGGTGACAGATTCCATTCCTTGCCCTACGTTCACCCGGATCAAGTGTCGAGCTTTGTCCGCAGCGCCAACATTGGTTTGTCACCACTGCACGTCACCCTGAACCACACCTGGGCATTGCCCACCAAATTATTTGAATACGCCCACGCCAGGTTGCCCATCATTACCAGCGCGGTAGCTGCCTCCACTGAATTTGTTGAGTCCAATGGCATTGGAAAAGCCTTTAAGGTCGGGGACACTGAGGATTTTGTCCGCGTCGTCACTGATGTACTCGCCCACGAACAATCATTCAAGGAGCGGCTCAACGATCCTGAATTTCTCCATACCTGGACGTGGGAATTTCAGTGCTTGCCAGTTGATGCCCTCTACCGAGCGCTCCTCAAAGCTGGGCCTTCGATCAAAGAGCAGGAAATCGCCTCAACGGAAAGCACTGTGGAGAGTGGCCACCAGCCAACGGTCGAACAGATCGCTTCAGCGAGCGGATTGCTCCTGGGTCGAGCCGACGGCCATCACCTAGCCAAGCGCAACGATGTAGCGGCAGTTGACCTCAATCGGGCTTCCGAAGTCCTCTTCCATCGTGCATTGCACTTCGACAACCCTGCGTCACCCATGACACAAGATCCCAGCGGCTTCCTCAACGACTGGAGGCAATCGCCCTCGGTTCAGGATTTAGCGATTCGGCGAAGGTCTGAGGCAAAGTCCCTTGAGCCGGTCGATTCAGTGGCGATCCTTTCGCACTCTAATCTTTCGTTCATCGACTCATTGGCTGCCGGGTTGTCAAGCTTAGGTATTGCGAGCACTACAGTGGACACCTCCAAACTGTTGGTACCTGATGTACGCAGACCCACTGCTTGGCACATTGAACAACGCTTGAAGCTTTCCACCAACACCCAGCCAACCGTGCTTAGTCCTGAGCTTTCTAAGCACATCGGTTCGGCCAATACTGTCTGGGTTGAATGGTGTCAACGCCTTGCCGTTCAAATGTCACTGCAAGCGCGAAGTTCGCAGCGCCTCATCGTCCGTCTCCACTCTTTTGAAGCGTTCACGATCTTTCCGCACCTGGTGGATTGGTCAAATGTTGATGACCTGGTCTTTGTCTCTGACCACATCCGCGATTTGATGGTTCCTCAACTCATCGGTTTCGATGCGACCACGACAAACGTGCACGTCATCCCCGTAGGGGTGGACGCAGCATCGCTACATCGGAGCAAATCCGCTGGGGCCGCTAAAACTCTAGCGGTTTTGGGCTGGAGTGCAGCGGCTAAGGACGTCACGTGGGCCATCGATCTCCTGGCCCTACTTCTCAAGCAGGATCCTGATTTTCGTCTGCTGATCGTCGGCAGCGAGCCGAACCCCGAGACATCAGCAGGAGCACAGCGGTACTTCACGTCAGCGCTGGAACGCGCCCAAGAAGCAGATGTTGCCCATGCCATTGAATTCATTCCCTTTACCGATGACGTCCCCAACTTGCTCACCCAAGTCGGGGTCATCGTGAGCAGCAGCGTGCGAGAAAGCCTCCACATGGCCATCGTGGAAGGCGCGTGTTCAGGGGCAATCCCCGTTGTACGCAACTGGCCATTCTTTGAGAACTTCGACGCACCCCGTCACATCTTCCCGCCAGAGTGGGTCGTAGATGACCTTCAGCAAGGTGTCACTCGCATCCTTGAAGCAACATCTAATGCGGCCTTTGCGCAACAGTCAGATCGCGTGGCGAAGCAAGGTGCTGAACTCTTTGACAACAGTGTCATCAGCGCCAAATTAGGCGCACTGTTCCGATAGGCTGTGGCCGTGCCGCACCTCATCTACCTAGCCATCGGTTTCCCTCCTGCATCCAAGAGTTGCGCCTACCGAATGAAAGCGATGGCTAATGCCTTTGCCGATAGCGGTTGGGACGTCACCGTGGTTTCTCTCGCAGACTCATCCTGGGAAATTGAAAATGGGACTGACCAGAGCCTGCTGGTTGGGTTAAATAATGCCATTGAGCGTGTGCCGGTGAATCTGCGCCGCGAAGACTTCGAACCCATCATCGGGCGGTGGACGCCATTACACGCTCGGAATCCTGACCGCTGGAAGGCTCAATTCCTCAAGAGAACCACTCGTGAATTTCCGGAAAAGATCTTTGGCGCTTGGCGTACGCCCCTCATTGAGGCAGTTTCAGCCGTGTACCGAACGAAACCCGCTGACCTCCTCATCGTTTCACCCGCGCCCTACACCACATTGGCCGTGGCAGAAGCTCTCCACCGACAGTTTTCCATTCCGTACGTCGTTGATTACCGGGATCCAAGCAGGATCGAATTGAGCGAGAAGTCTTAAAAAATGCCAGCGCCGCCTGGTTTGTTAATGAACCCATCATGGAGTTTTACAAGGATCGTTATCCTGAATCGAGCACGAAGTTCTCGGTGGTACGCAATGGCTACGACGCAAGTGCAGTTGCTGAGATCACTCCACATATACCAGCACCTTCCCCGCTATCCATCGGCTATCTAGGAACCCTCAACCTCACCATTCCTGCGCTGAAGAATCTCTTGGAGGGTTGGCGCGTTGCCCGCGAATCAGTTCCGGGACTGCGGGAAGCGACACTTGAATTTCGTGGCCACGTTGGTGCCGGCTACGCATCCGGGGCTGGCGGCCATGCTCGACTGATCAGTGAATACGAGGGTTGCGGTGTCAGTTACGGAGGCGCTGTAGCCAAGGCGGACGTGGCCGCTGTCTATAGCCGGTGGAACGCACTTGTATTGGCTCTCATCGGCGGCGAGTATGTGACCAGTGGCAAGGTGTACGAATACATGGCCACCGGATTGCCTATCCTGTCCGTGCATGAGGCGAACCACGCAGCGTGCGACGTACTCGATGGTTACCCGCTCTGGGCGCTGGCCGAACCCAGTAGTCCTGAATCGGTCGCTGCCGGCTTCACCTCCATCTCCCAGATTGCTGCCGGCTACGACGAGGTCAGCCGCCGAAAAGCCCTCGACCATGCCAACTCCTTCGAGTACAAAAGGTCAATGTCGAGCGTCGTGGACCACGCATCCGTACTCGCTCGACCCCCGGCCGAATTCACCAATCAAGCAAACGGCAACCAAGCAAACGGCAACCAGGTCTTGCTCCAGCCCCATCGCGATGTAGAGATCCCGGCGAAACCTGTGGTGACGCTCATCGCGGCTCAAAGGATCGTTGCCACCACTTTGGAAAAGAACATCCCCGTGTTGCTAGCCGCTGGCTGCACCGTCCGATTGATCACGTTTCATGATCCGCGCTCTGCACTCGATGCCATTGACCTCGTTCATCAACGACTTACCCTGCAAGCATTCAAGCGCGGTCGCTCAAAGGCCACTCGAGTGATCAAGCGCAACCTCCTTGCCCCCTTCACCGCAGCGATCATGAAGGCGCTGAAATTGCCACAACAGGTTGACCTGCTGATCCGCATGGACCCCACTCTGGACGAATGGATTGCCACAACTGATGTGTTCGTGGCCTTGGATCGCTATGCGGCTTACGCAGCGAACAACAGCTCGCAGCGATCTGGCCATGCAGTGGCCATCCTTGGAATGCGCGAAATTACGCGCTTAGTCACCTCGTCAACCCAGCAGGGTTAAGGAACTAAAGAGTAATTGTTTGGTTGGTCTTGGCAGATTCCAAGACTGCCTCAGCAACACGCACTGTTGAAAGACCTTGAGCAAGCGTGACGATGTCCGACGGCTTGCCCAAAATCGCATCGCGGAATGCCTGGTGCTCGCTCAGCAAGGGCTCAGGCTTCGCAATCGCAAACCGCGTGACATTGCCCTCGCTCACCCCACGGAACTGGGCGATTTCACCCCAGGTTGTGGCGATGGTTCCATTTTCAAAGTAGGTCAAGTCGGCGGTCAATGTATCGGCGACCAACGCTCCGCGCTCACCAGTAATGACCGTGACGCGCTCTTTGAGTGGCGAGAGCCAATTCACTAGGTGACTAGTGACTGTTCCGTTTTCCAACAAACCAGTCACGGCCACCAAATCCTCATGCTCTCGACCGGAGCGGTGGGCCACCTGTGCGGCCACCGTACGGAAGGCACTTCCCGACACCCACGCGGTGAGGTCGATGTCATGTGTGGCCAGGTCCTTAACGACGCCCACGTCCGCAATGCGGGCCGGGAACGGTCCCTGTCGTCGTGTTGCAATCTGATAGATATCACCCAGATCGCCAGCTTCCAAGCGGCGGCGCGCTTCTTGAAGCGCGGGGTTATACCGTTCAATATGTCCGACCGCGCCCACTAATCCGGCTGCTTCAAATGCAGCGACGATTCGCTCAGCGCTAGCCGTGTCAAACGACAGCGGCTTTTCAATCAGCGCATGGACTCCGGCAGCAGCCAAAGTGAGAGCAACGGTTTCGTGCAGCGCTGTCGGTACGGCCACGACGCAATAATCAATTCCGCTGGCAACGAGAGCGTCAATATCGTCAAGTACGGGGCGACCACCGGCCACCCCATGCGAGTCTCCACCCATGTCGGCAACAGCAACGAGCTCGACACCATCAAGACTGGACAACACTCGGGCGTGGTGACGGCCCATCATGCCTAGGCCAATGAGCCCTGCGCGCAAACTCATCGCACACCAGCCTTCGTCAACGAATTGATGGCCGTCACGATCTTTTCCAGGTCAGCACTGGAGAGCGATGGATGAACAGGCAAAGACAACACTTCCTTGGCTGCGGACTCAGTCTGCGGAAGATCTAACGTCAGATTGAACGAGGGTAAGCGGTGATTAGGAATCGGGTAATAAACACCCGTTCCCACCCCGAGCTCTAGCAAGCGAGCCGCGAATGCATCTCGATCCTGATCCACGACCCGAATCGTGTACTGGTGATAGACGTGAACGGCGCCTGGTACAACAACAGGAATTACTACACCCTCTAAGTTCTCATCAAAGAATTTCGCGTTCGATTGGCGTTGCTGGGTCCAGCCCGCCAATTTCGTCAATTGGACACGACCAATAGCCGCATGAACGTCCGTCATGCGAGCATTGAAACCCACAACTTCGTTCTCGTAACGACGCTCCATACCTTGGTTTCTCAGCAACTGAACTCGTCGAGCAAACTCCGCATCGTGGCAGGAAACCATGCCGCCTTCGCCCGAGGTCATGTTCTTGGTTGGGTAAAGCGAGAACATGCCAAATTCTCCAAAGGTTCCCACCGACTGCCCCTGCCATTGGGCACCATGGGCCTGGGCCGCATCTTCATAAATGGCAATCCCATGCTTTTGCGCCAGCGCATTGAGCGCCGTCATGTTCGCCGGGTGGCCATACAAGTGGACGGGCATGATGCCCTTCGTGCGCGGGGTGATGGCCGCTTCTACTGCCGCGGGATCCAGGCAAAAAGTTTCAGGTTCAATATCGGCAAATACCGGAGTAGCCCCAGTTAAAGCTACGGAGTTTGCTGTCGCTGCAAACGTGAAGGACGGCACGATGACCTCATCGCCTTGTCCCACTCCCGCCGCTAACAATCCCAAATGGGAACCCGACGTTCCAGAGTTGACTGCGACGCACTGCCATCCGCCCGCCACCTGCACACCAAATTCGGATTCAAAGGCGGCGACTTCCGGACCACCTGCGATCATTCCCGAACGAAGTACGCGATCAACTGCCTCTCGCTCTTCATCTCCAATGATGGGCTTTGCGGCGGGGATGACTTCAGTCATTTTCCATCTCTTCTAACGTATCTTCACCAGTTTGGACATAGACAGCACCAGTTTCTTCGCACCGAAACTTGTGCTCATCAACTAACACTAGCGGTATCCCTGCTCGGCCAACCCAACCAATCCGCTTGGCTGGCACTCCTGCCACCAGGGCAAAATCCGGCACGTTTTTCACGACAACAGACCCAGCTGCAACAACGGCCCACCGACCGATGATCACGGGAGCAACACACGTGGCATTAGCACCGATGGATGCCCCGAGGCGAATCGTCACACCAACAGGCTTCCAATCGTGGCCACTTTTCAACTCACCAGTTGGCGTAACTGCGCGCGGAAAGTGATCATTCGTCAGCACCACGGCTGGTCCAATAAAGACGCCATCCTCCAAGATCGCTGGTTCATAGACCAAGGCATAATTTTGGACCTTGCAATTGTTGCCCATCTGCACACCTGATCCGATGTATGCACCTCGACCAACAATGCAGTTAGCACCTAGCTTTGCGTTATCGCGAACTTGAGCTGAATGCCAAATCGTCGAACCAGGTCCAATAACCGCTGACGGATCAACGTCGGCATCAACAATCCGAACTTCCGGCTGAGACATGTCAGACATCCTCAAGAGTGGCAGCGCTAGGAGGTGTGTCAACAAACTTCGAATACGCCTTCACGACCTCAGCGGGGGTGCCACGTTCCATGAGGCGACCCTTGTCCAACCAGATTGCTTCGGTACACATCTCTTGAAGGGTGGCTAACGCATGAGACACAAACACCATGGTTCGGGCCTCACGAACCAAAGACATCATTTTCTCGGTGGCCTTCTTCTTAAAGCGAGCATCGCCTGCTGAGAGCGCCTCGTCAACGAGCAAGATATCGGGCTCCATGTGGATGGCCACGGCAAAAGCAAGCCGGCTATACATGCCCGATGAATAGGCGCGCATGGGCATCTCCAGGAAGTCACCTAGTTCAGTCCAATCAGAAATTTCCTCAAACTTCGCCTCGATTTCCGCACGGCTATACCCCGCGGCAAGTCCGCCAAGAATGACGTTTTCGTGTCCGGAGAGATTGGCATCAAAACCAACACCTAAAGCCAACAACGTGCTCACTCGGCCTCGAACCTGAATCTCACCGGAGCTGGGCGGCAAGATTCCTGCGATCGCTCGCACAATCGTTGATTTCCCAGCGCCGTTACTACCAACAATGCCCAACACTGATCCAGCGTGAACATCGAATGAAACATTCTTAACGGCTTCGATTTCGCGGACTAAGCGCTCACCGCGTCCCGCGCGCATGACAGCGGACTTCAAGGTTGGGCGCTTTTCAAACGTTGTCCGATACGTAATGGATACATCACGGACGGAAATTGACGGAGGATTAGAGTCGGACGGCAAAATCGCGCTCCCTCGACATAAAGACGAACGCCCCAAGGATCAATACGCCAAAGCTCCAGGCCGCGGCCAGGAGCGTTTCCGACAGGAGCGGCAGCTCGTGCTCAATGATTATTCTCGACCAACCACCAAGGATCGAGAAAAGGGGGTTAAATACCTCCAACGCACGCAAACGGTCCGGAACCTGCTCCGCGTACCACAAAACCGGAGAGGCATAGAGCCAGATTCGGTTGACGTAAGGCAGGAAGTTGCTGGTATCCCGGAAATACACCTGGCACGTGGCCAGCAAGAGCGCCATTCCCGTCGCGAAGGCCAGCAAAAAGATAAACCAAGGAATCGCGACTAAGTCGATCACATTCAACTTCACTGGCCCGATGACGAGGGCCACGAGCAAAACCAGCAAAGTGGGCAAAAACTTTCGAATTGAGGTCCGCACTTCGGACAGTGGAAGCAGCATCCGCGGGAAGGCCGTGTTCGTGATCATCTTGCCGGCCTTGACCACAGACTTTGCTCCACCCGTCATGGAATTAGCGATGAAGAAGAAGGCAAAAAGGCCGCAGAGTAGGTGGGAAAAGTAAGTGGGGTCGCTCGCCGCACGGCTGGACAAAATCGTCACGAGGAGGAAATAGACAACCGCAAGGAGAAGGGGGTTCAGTACGTTCCACAATTGCCCCAAGACGGTGTCCGACTGGGTGGATCGAAGTTTGGCTCGCGAGGCTTCGGCGGCAAAAGCTCTGCGGCGCCAGGTCTCTCGAAAATAGGGCCCTAAGTGAGGAAGACCGGCCCGAAAAGGTTTGTACACATGGACGACGCCACTGAAATCATCCTCGGACTGACTAACTGCAGAGCGCACGTGATGTTCCATTTCGTCGGATGACTGGTTGAAGCAAAATTTTACTCCGAACAAACCCATTCGTAACTACTTCACACTACCAGCCGCAGGCATGTTCACCTTGAGCCACAACGCCCTGCATATCGAGATTTTCCTTGATCCCGCGCGCCTCTAGGTCAGCAACGTTGCGGTTACAGGAACCACCGATTTATCCGTGTGACCTTAACAATACCTACTCCACCCTAATCCTTGACGTAAGAAAACCTGCTCCCCATGTGCAATGCATCACGGCCAACGTCACCGGAATCGTGCACTGAACCCGCAAGCCCTGACCGCGACCAATCCACACACCCGCCGCCAACACCGTGAGGCCATAGCCCAGCGGAAGTACCAAGCCAGCAGGAAATCCTGCGAGTCCCACGAGGGCACCCAGCACCAACAAACACACAAGAATCGGCGGAGCTAAGTACCTCAACGAAACCGTTCCCGTGTGCCGGCGCATCACCACACGACGCCACCGACCGTATTCAAAGTATTGACGCGCTAAACGACGAATGGTCGACC
>JAPLBW010000045.1 GCA_026392555.1 Actinomycetota bacterium | reverse complement strand
CCATTTGCTTCGGGTTGTTCACCTCCCAGTTCTTTTGTGGCGCCAAGGCAATGCGAGCGCCATTGGCTCCGCCGCGCTTGTCCGTCGCACGGAAGGTCGATGCTGACGCCCACGCCGTTTGCATTAGTTGCGAAACACTCAGTCCGGACGACAAAACCTTGTCCTTCAATGCGGCCACGTCGGCAACATCAACGAGTGGTCCCTGCGAGGCAGGTACCGGGTCTTGCCAAATTAGCTCCTCCTGCGGAACCAAAGCTCCGAGGTAACGCGAGGCAGGGCCCATGTCGCGGTGCGTCAGCTTGTACCAAGCCCGACCAAAAGCATCAGCAAACTCAGCCGGATTCTCGCCGAATCGACGCGAAATCGGCCCGTAGGCGGGATCAAATCGCAAGGCTAAGTCGGTAGTCAACATCACGGGTGCGTGCTTCTTGGACCCATCGTGTGCGTCAGGTGCCAAATCGTCATCTGAGACACCCTTGGGAATCCACTGTGCTGCGCCGGCAGGGCTGGTGGTCAGCTCCCATTCGTACTTGAACAGCAATTCAAGATAAGTGTTGTCCCATGTGATCGGCGTGGGCGTCCATGCGCCTTCTAGACCACTGGTGATGGTGTCGCCACCACCACCCGAACCAAACGAATTCGTCCACCCCAAGCCCACCGCGGACATGGCTGCACCTTCGGGTTCACGGCCCACGTATGCGTCGGGGTCAGCGGCACCGTGTGTCTTACCAAAGGTGTGTCCACCGGCAATCAACGCCACTGTCTCTTCATCGTTCATCGCCATGCGCGCAAAGGTTTCACGAATGTCGCGGGCTGACGCCAAGGGATCGGGGTTGCCATTAGGGCCTTGCGGATTGACATAAATCAGACCCATTTGGACTGCACCGAGAGGATCCGCGAGCTCGCGGTCGCCGCTGTAGCGATTATCCCCCAGCCATTCGTCCTCATAGCCCCAGTTGATGTCCTCGGGCTCCCACACATCGGGGCGCCCACCGGCAAAGCCAAAGGCTGAAAATCCCATGGACTCCAACGCACAGTGTCCAGCGAAGATCATCAAGTCAGCCCAGGAGAGTTTGTTACCGTATTTTTGCTTGACCGGCCATAGCAGTCGACGGGCCTTGTCGAGGTTGGCGTTGTCTGGCCAGCTATTCAACGGAGCAAATCGCTGCGTTCCCTGTCCGGCTCCACCGCGACCATCGCTAATCCGGTAGGTGCCCGCGCTGTGCCACGCCATGCGAATGAAGAACGGCCCGTAGTGCCCGTAGTCAGCTGGCCACCAGTCTTGCGAGGTGGTCATGACCCCTTCGATGTCCTTGCGGACAGCTTCCAAGTCCAGCGTCAAAAACTGCGCGGAGTAGTCAAAGTCAGCACCCAGCGGATTGGCACTGGCAGGGTTTTGCTGGAGGACCTTCAGGTCCAGCTGGTCTGGCCACCAATCAGCATTTGCCGTGCCGCCCGTTGAGTGGCTGCCGGTTACCGGACACGTTGCTTCGCTCTCCATCATGACCTTCCCTCTAGTTCCGCTGACCACCACATAATAAGTCAATGTCTCGGCGTAGGCATTCTCCCAAGCATGCGATGAAGATCACCCTAATAGCAAGACCGCTTCGTGGTCGTGGAGCGCTGGTGGCCGGCGATCGCAGTTGGGTGCGCAATGGCGGGGCCAGGCCAGCCGTGCGTTGCCGCCAGAGGTGTAGCCAGAGGTGTAGCCAGAGGTGTAGCCAGAGCCGGCTTGGGCGGGCGCATCACAGGTCCTTCATCTAGCCTTATGCAATGACTGTTCTTGGTATCTGGAGTCCCACGCCCGACCACCCATTCGTACAGGCTGCGTTGTCCGCACCATGGCTGGAATCAGCATCCGTGGTGGTGACGCGCGATCTCAAGAGTGCTGACGCGATCGTGGCGATCTTTGCGTCCGTGCCGGAAGATTCCGACGTAGCGTCCTTGCGCGAACAAGCCGGTCAGCGCCCAGTTCTGATAACCGGTGGCGCAACTAATGACCTGGCTTCCGGCTCAATCGCCGAGCTCACCGGTGTACGGATTGGCTCTCGCTCACCCGCATCACATGAAGTCCGCGTTCGCCGAGCGGTAGCGGTCGACCCACGAGCTGAAGGCGATCTCCTAGTCCACACCGCATGGCCCCTGGTCGACAAGGTCGCCGACGATGTCGAAGTTCTAGCAACCGCCAATGTTGCCTTTACCGATCACCCCGTTTTGACGTGGCGCGCATCGACGGGGATTGGCCTGATGTCGTTGTCATCCGACGCCGTGTGGGGCCACCGCGACATGCTGCGCACGGTGCAACGCTGGGCCCGCCACGTCCGTGGAATCTCGGAAACTTCGGCAGTCAGGGTTGGACTGCTCGCCTACGGGGCTATCGGTCACGAACACCTGTCGGCGTGCGTGGCAGTTCCTGGTCTGGAACTTGCCGCAGTTTGCGATAGGTCACAGGCACGAATCGATGCTGCGCTCGTTGATGCCCCGGATGTCATGACCACCATGGATGGCACTGAGTTACTCAACTCGCCAGACATCGACCTGGTGATCATCTCCACACCTCCAGACACCCATGCGATGTGGGCATTGCGAGCTCTAGAAGCCGGCAAGAACGTCGTCATGGAGAAGCCCATGGCTCTGACCAGCGCCGAATGCGACGCCGTTTTGGATATCGCACGCACCGTCGGCAAGACGGCCTTGGTTTACCAGAATCGACGCTGGGACAGCGACTTCCTCACCCTCAAGCGCGCAGTAGATGCCGGGCGCATTGGTGACATGTTCCACCTAGAGACCTTCGTGGGTGGTTTTGGTCACCCGTGCAATTACTGGCACTCGGATGCATCCGTGTCGGGGGGCGCGATCTTTGACTGGGGCTCACACTTTATTGATCAGATCATGCAGCTCAATGGTTCACCAGT
>JAPLBW010000107.1 GCA_026392555.1 Actinomycetota bacterium | reverse complement strand
GATCCCCAAAAGTCCTAAGATGCTCCTAAGGTTTGATGGTTGTCGACCTATGGTGCGCTCGCAATCCGACGTCATTGCCAGTCCTCAGCGCTTAAAATCGGGGGCCAGATCCGTGCGTGGGCACTAAGGTGGGAACACCTGAGCACAAAGGAGCCGATCATGAGCGAACGGGAATCTCAACGTCGCACTGAACGTGCGGCTGACGAACCCCTTGAGGACGAAGTCACCCAACCCACGGCAGAGGCACGGCGGGACCAACTCGATGACGACGTCGACGCCATTTTGGACGAAATTGATGGCGTGCTGGAGACCAACGCCGCCGAATTCATCGCTTCCTTTGTGCAAAAGGGTGGGCAATGAGCCACAACGAAGGTCGTCTGTCGGGGGCTTTTATGACCCCAGGCGTGAGTTCATTCACTGATTTCTTGCGCCTGCACGATCCATCGCTCCTGCCGTCGGGACGATCAATGGGCAACATTGCCAGCACATCTCCGGTCGAAGTTCCGCATGGCACGACCATCGTTGCCCTCAAATGCGCCGATGGAATCGTCATGGCCGGGGATCGACGCGCCACCATGGGAAATGTCATCGCGAGCCGCGACATTGAAAAGGTTTTCGCCACCGATGACTACTCCTGTATTGGAATAGCGGGTACCGCTGGTGTGGCCCTGGAGATTGTTCGATTGTTTCAAGTTGAACTTGAACACTACGAGAAGATTGAGGGAGTGTTGCTGTCCTTGGACGGCAAAGCCAATCGTCTTGCCTCGATGCTGCGTTCCAATCTGGGCATGGCTATGCAAGGACTCGCCGTTGTTCCTTTGTTTGCCGGTTTTGACCTGAGCGCACAGATCGGACGCATTTTTTCTTATGACGTGACTGGCGGTCGCTACGAAGAACATGACCATCACTCGATCGGATCTGGATCGATGTTTGCTCGTGGGGCCCTGAAGAAGTTGTGGTCACCAAATATGGCGCAAGCTGACGCGACGCGCATCGCGGTGGCCGCCCTTTACGACGCCGCTGATGACGATTCAGCTACTGGCGGACCGGACTTGACCCGAGGGATTTTCCCGATCGTGACAGTGGTCGACGGGGATGGCTATCGACGCTTTACTGATGACGAACTCGAGCCAATCGTCCGCGAATTGATCGTTAGTCGTACTGGTGATTCCGGCGGCTCTCGTGGAGCAGGGGGAGTTCGCTAATGAGCATGCCGTTTTATGTCTCTCCCGAACAGATCATCAAGGACAAAGCCGACTACGCCCGCAAGGGAATTGCCCGTGGCCGAAGTGTCGTTGTCATTCAATACGCCAATGGGATCGCCTTCGTAGCCGAAAACCCCTCGCGTGCATTGCACAAAATCAGCGAGATCTACGATCGGATCGCTTTCGCTGCCGTCGGTAAATACAACGAGTTCGAGAGCCTTCGGGTAGCCGGAGTCCGCCTCGCAGATACCCGCGGGTATTCCTACGATCGCAAGGACGTTACAGGCCGCGGTCTGGCAAATGCCTACGCCCAAACGCTAGGAACCATCTTTACTGAAAACCCCAAGCCTTTTGAGGTGGAGCTTGTCGTGGCTGAGGTAGGAGAGAGCGCTGCCGATGATCAGATGTATCGATTGACCTTCGACGGGTCAGTGGCTGACGAACACGGTTTTGTCGCTATGGGAGGTTCGGCAGAGGCCATTACGGCCGCCCTGTCCCAGTCCTACACATCAGGACTGGCATTCCCCGAGGCGTTGAAGGTCGCTGTAGAAGCCATGAACGCCGGGCGCTTATCCGCCGAACCACACCCCGCCGACGTGGATGTTTCCGACCAGGACGCAGCCGCTCTAGATGCTGAAAGCCCGATTCCGGCTGGCCAGTTGGAGGTTGCGGTGTTGGACCGAACCCGTAATCGCCGGCTGTTCCAACGCATCACCGGAGATCGTCTCGAAGAAGTGCTGACTGCAAGGAAGTAAGGACCCGGTTACGACATGACATGCCCGCCGTGAATGCCTAGTGTGTCGGTATGGATCGGCGAATTTTTGGCATCGAAACCGAGTTTGGCGTGACCTGCATTTTTGAAGGTCACCGCCGTCTCTCGCCCGACGAGGTCGCCCGCTATCTCTTTCGTCGCGTTGTGTCGTGGGGACGCAGTTCTAACGTTTTCTTGGCCAACGGTTCCCGGCTGTATCTAGATGTGGGCTCGCATCCCGAATACGCAACGGGCGAATGCGACGACATCGAACAACTCGTTGCACACGACAAGGCCGGCGAACGCATTCTTGAAGATCTTGCTACCGATGCTCAAAGCCGTCTCCAGGACGAGGGAGTCACCGGCGAGATTTTCTTGTTTAAGAACAATACGGATTCAGCAGGCAATTCTTATGGGTGTCACGAGAACTACCTCATCGCACGCCAGGGCGACTTCTCTAAATTCTCCGACGTTCTCATCCCGTTCCTGGTAAGTCGCCAGCTCATCGCGGGAGCCGGCAAAGTCTTGACCACACCTAGAGGCGCCACGTTCTGCCTTAGTCAACGTGCAGAACACATGTGGGAAGGCGTTTCGTCAGCCACGACTCGCTCGCGACCCATCATCAACACCAGGGATGAACCGCACGCAGACGCCGAGCGCTATCGACGTCTTCACGTCATCGTGGGGGATTCCAATATGAGCGAAACCACCACCATGCTCAAAGTCGGTGCCACCGATCTGGTGTTGCGCATGATTGAAGCAGGAGTGGTGCTGCGGGACCTGACCTTAGAGAACCCCATTCGTGCAATCCGTGAGATTAGTCATGACATCACGGGGAAGAAGACCGTTCGGTTGAGTAACGGTCGCGAACTCTCCGCGCTTGATATGCAACGCGAATTCTTTGACCGCGCCTTTGATT
>JAPLBW010000245.1 GCA_026392555.1 Actinomycetota bacterium | reverse complement strand
CATCAGGCCTTTCACTGTCGAGAAGTTCGGTGAACTCACGAACGCCTTGACCAGAGCGAATGGGTCCCAGTGCTACCGCCACTTTTTGAGCGCCCGACATCTCCGCGATCTCGTCACTTGAGCGTAAGTACGTAGCAACATCAACCCCGCTGGTGTGCAAGATCGCAATTTCAGCATCTACTACGGAGTTTTCGCCCGATGGGATCGCCTTGCGATAGCGGTTGTGAACGATGAGGACCTTCATCGATTGCGCCTGGTGATGACAGCCTTCACAAATCGGGGACCGCCGACCAAATAGCGCTGCCACAGGCGCCCAGGTTCTTGGGCGAAGCGGTGCATCCATTCAGTTCCGCTGCGCTGCATCCAATCGGGGGCCTCTTCAACCGTTCCTGCCACGAAATCGAAGGCCGCACCGACGGCAATGGCGATAACCGGCAGCGAGTGGGCCAACGCCGCAGCTTCAACATCTTGTTTAGGCGTTCCCAATCCCACCCAGACGATCTGTGCGCCACTGGACTTGATGCGGTCTCGTTGGTCTAGACGTTCGGCTTCGGTGAGTTCACGAAAAGGAGGGGAGTCAGTGCCCACAATGAGGGCTTCGGGAAAGCGCTGCGCAATTTCGCGTTGCATGGCCTCGAGGGTCTCGGGAGTGGAGCCGAGTAAGTAGTGCTTGATCTGTGCGGCTTGTCCCGCGGCGAGAACATTGACGAACAAGCTCGGTCCGCGCACCCGACTACGGGGTGGATTGGCATCTTTGTGAAGCAAACGATTGGCCCAGACCACGGGAGTGCCGTCAGCGAGATTGAGAGCGGCTCGATTAAGAAGGGCCCGAAACTCGTGATCATCATCGGCTAGTGCCAACGTGTAGGAGTTGCACAAGTGGACGTCAAGCCCCGCCGAGTCCGCAGACAGCGACTGCGCAGTATCAACGCACCACGTCACCGCCCCATTCATCTCCAATGCAGCAATGGGAACCCCAGCGCACGCCAGCACAGGCACTGCCGAGGGCAGTTGGCTGGCCATAAGCGCTCCTTCTGGTTCAAATCGGCAGAGGATGCCGGCGTGGAGATGTCATGATGACGCCGTGCAATCTAACGGTCCCGACGAAGCAAGCCTACGCGAAATGCCTAGCGATGGTGGGCAGTCCACTCAGTCTTGGCAGCGGGCCCGCGCCGCTGAACTCGTCCTTGCTGACGCAGTGGTTGTGGCCTTCTCGATGGTGATGGCGTACTTCGTTCGATTTGGTGACGTTGGTGACACCTCGCCCTTGCGTTACGGCGCAGTCGCATTTCTTTTACTAGGTTTGTGGTTGGGCATGCTGGCCTATACCCGCGTATACGAACCGCGCATGTTAGGGATCGGAACCGAAGAGTTTCGCCGGCTCACATCGGCGACGTTTCGGACCTTCGGTGCGGTGGCGATAGTTTCCTACTTGCTCAAGCTGGAAGTCGCACGTGGATTTATCGCAGTTGCGCTTCCGCTGGGATTCATTCTGCTGATTATCGTGCGCTTCGCCTTTCGACTTCGACTGCAATCCACCCGCCGCCACGGATTCAATCTCAATCGCGTCCTCGCGGTTGGTGATGCGGAAGGCGTAGCAGACCTTGCCGCGCAAATGCGCGCTGATGCACACGCGGGATTCGCGGTGGTTGGCATGTGTTCGGTCGCCGAAGCAGATGGTGATTCGCCAGTCCCTGTTGCTGGATCCATTGATGATGTGGTGGCAGCAGCACGCGCTTGTTCAGCTGACACGGTGGCGATCACTGCCGGCATGGCGATTCGCAGTGCTCGGGTTCGCCGGATTGCTTGGGCGCTGGAAGGCACCAGCATCGATTTGGTCATTGCCCCAGCAATT
>JAPLBW010000118.1 GCA_026392555.1 Actinomycetota bacterium | reverse complement strand
GGATGCTGCCGAACTCCAACTCAGCCAGCACCATGTCTTGCGCCTGGAGTCACGCCCCACCAACATTGAAGGTCGAGGCGAAGTCACCATTCGTGACCTCGTACGCAATTCACTGCGCATGCGACCTGACCGCATTGTCGTCGGTGAGGTGCGAGACTCAGCAGCTTTGGACATGCTCCAAGCGATGAACACCGGTCATGACGGCTCAATCTGCACGGTTCACGCCAACTCTCCCCGTGATGCCCTCGCCCGAATCGAAACCATGGTCTTGATGGCTGGCGTGGACCTTCCGATGCGAGCGGTTCGTGAACAGGTCAGTAGCGCCATCGACCTGGTGATCCACCAGGCCCGCTTCCGCGATGGCTCACGTCGAGTTACGCACATCAGTGAGGTCGTCGGGATATTAGACGACATCGTCACCATGCAAGACCTGTTCCGTTTTGACTTTGATATGGGATTTGATGACGAAGGACGCAGCCTGGGGCGCTTGAAGTCCACGGGTTTGCGCCCCCACTTCGAAGAAAAGTTGGCTGCCGGCGGCATCAAGCTTGATGACGCAGCCTTTACCTTCGAAACCTTCGAAGGCCGGTAACCCGTGTCCTTCATTGCGGCGCTGAATTTTCGCTCACGGTTCTCCGCGAGTGTCCTTTGTTTGGGAATCATTGCCTGCTTGCTTTTCCTCTCAGCACCCGCTGCTTTTGCTGCACCGCAAGGGCGCATTTCCTCAGTAGAAGTCAACGGTCAAAAGATGTCGTTGGTTTTTTCTGCAACAGGGCTTGAAGCTGGCCAATCCATTGACCCGGCCTCCATCGCCGTCAGTCAAGGCTCCACCACCCTGCCTTCAACCGCGAAACCCATTGGCGCCGCTGGCTCCCAAGCCCCTACAGCGGTGCTAGTCATGGACACCTCCGGCAGCATGGCTGGGCAACGTTTAGTGTCCGCAAAGGCCGCTGCCCAAGCATTCCTCACCACGGTCCCTCCCAGCGCAAAGATTGGTCTGGTGACCTTCGGTACCACTGCGGGAGAGTTGATCAGGCCGACTACCGACCGGCAAGCGGTAAGCAAAGCGATCAACGAGTTGACAGCAGAGGGCAGCACCGCCCTTTACAACGGCGTCACCGTTGCCACGCAGGCAGTCGGTACATCAGGTCCGCGCACCATCGTTATTTTCAGTGATGGCGCAGACACCAGCAGCACCACCTCACTTCTGGACACCAAGGTGGCCGTGAAGCGGAGTGGTGCCATCCTCGATGCAGTTTCGCTCGGAACCGAACCCAATCAGATTGCCGCTTTGCAGTCTTTGGCACAAAGCGGTCGTGGTCAGGTCATCAGCACAACAGACGTAAACCAACTCACCAGCGCCTTCAGCGCGGCAACATCAATGTTGTGGGAAATGCTGGTGGCGTTCAAATCAGCGATGCCGCCTTCACCACCATCCCCACTGCGGAAGTCACTGCCGATCCAAACGCAGCGGGCCCGGCTCCCGTCAAGCAATCAACAAGTCTGTTCTCCGGCATCTGGGTGATTGCACTGGCCGCCATCTTGCTCTTCGGTGGCATTGCTTTCCTGCTCATTACCGTGCTGAACTCGGCATCCTTGCCTAAGCGTCGCCAACCGAACGTTGCACGCAGACTGTCGATTTACACCCTTACCGGTCGTGGCTCAAGCGATAGAGGGGTCCGATCCGACACCAGCGTTTCTGAAACGGCGAAGGATTTCGCCAACAAGGTCATGGTTAGCCGGGAATTTGACTCGATGATGGGCATGCGCCTCGAGCGCGCTGGCTTGCCCCTGAAATCTGGAGAATGGCTACTCATTCACATCGGCTTGACCATCGGCTTAGCGATCTTGCTGTTGTTGTTGTCGGGCGGCAAACTGCTTCCCGCAATCCTTGGTGTGATTATCGGCGTTGTTGCACCGTTCCTTTTCCTCACGTTCCGTGAAGACCGGCGCAAAGCTGCTTTCCAATCCCAGCTCCCCGACACCTTGCAACTCATGGCCGGAAGCATCGCGTCCGGGTTGTCACTTCCACAAGCTATTGACACTCTCGTTACGGACTCAGCGCCACCCATGAATGGCGAGCTGCGTCGGGCCCTGGCTGAATCACGACTCGGTGTTCAGATGGAAAAGGCCCTTGAAGATGTGGCCGACCGCATGCAAAGCGTGGACTTCTCGTGGGTAGTCATGGCCATTCGCATTCAGCGTGAAGTCGGCGGAAACCTCGCGGAAGTTTTGACCACCGTCGCAGCCACTATGCGTGAGCGTGAGCGACTGCGCCGTCAAGTCTCCACGTTGTCCGCTGAAGGTCGGCTGTCAGCGTGGATCTTAGGTGCGCTGCCTGTTGTCTTCACGCTATTTCTATTACTTACGCGTCCGGAGTACTTGGCTCCACTTTTTGGTACCCCACTGGGCTTAGCGCTCTTGATCTTTGCGGGGATATTGCTTGCAGTAGGAATTGCCTGGCTCGTTAAGACCGTCAAGGTGGAGGTGTGACATGGCCATTGTGATCTTGCTGCTCGGAATCATCGTTTTGTTTGCTGGTCTCGCACTGCTTGTTTTGACCTTGAGCACCGCATTCATGAATCGCCAAGAGGTCAATCGCTCCCTCGCCGCTATTCAGGGCATGCACGAAGACGATCGCCCCCCTTCGCAACTTGATACGCCGTTCACTGACCGCGTTGTTACGCCGGCGTTTGAGAAACTCACCTCGTGGGGTCGCAGGTTCACTCCTGACGACCAATCCGCACGCATCCGTCGTCGCCTTGATCTTGCTGGTAACCCAGAAAATTGGGACGTCAACCGCATCATCGCGTTCAAGATGCTTGGTCTGATTGGCGGAGCCATCCTCGGACTCCTGATCGGATTGCTCTTCCAGAGCGGCTTCTCCACCATCCTTGGCCTCATCGTCGTCTCCGCCCTGTTGGGCTATTTCGGACCGAACATCGCGCTCTATCAAGTCGGCTACAACCGCACCCAGCAAATGGCGCGCGACCTCCCCGATGCCCTTGATCTATTGACCATCTCGGTTGAATCGGGAATGGCCTTTGACTCAGCCGTGTCCCAGGTCGCACGAAACACCACCGGTCCACTGGCCGAAGAGTTCTTTCGACTTCTACAGGAAATGCAAATTGGGTTAAGTCGTTCCGATGCTATCCGCGCAATGGGCGAACGCTCGGATATTCCTGAACTCCGCAACTTCGCATCGTCGATGGTTCAAGCCGAGCGCTTGGGTATTCCCGTCGCTAACGTGCTGCGCATCCAGGCCGGTGAAATGCGTACCAAGCGCTCGCAGCGAGCCGAAGAGATGGCCCAGAAAGTGCCGGTCAAGATCTTGTTCCCGTTGATCTTTTGTATCTTGCCCGTCTTGTTCATTGTCATCTTGGGACCAGCGGTCATCTCGATCTTTAGTTCGCTGTCCGGCAAGTAAGGGTGCTCCGAGGCCGCGCCACGCACCGCCGGAATTGAGAATCCGCCCATCCTCTGCGATGCTCAGCCCATGAGCATGCTGCTTCCCACCCGATCTATCAACCCAGCCCAGGCTCACCGCTTACCCATTGTGCTTCTTGCACGTGCAGTGATTTTTGCGATGTGCTTCACGCTCACCATCGTCATTCCGGCCCAACGAGTTCACGCGCTGCCTGTAGGTGCACTCTTCATTGTTGCGGTTCTTGCTTCGCTCCCCTACCCGCAAAGTCTGCTGACCGCTGCGATTCCATTTCTTGAAGGACTTGCAGCGGCGGCAATCATCGCCTACTCAAGCCCGCTCAGTGACACCCTTCTTCCCTACCTTCTGGTTCCCGCTTTAGCGATAGGCATCAGTCGAGGCTTTGGTGGTGTAGCGGTCAGCGTGGTGATCTCCGGTGGGATCCTGTGGTTGAGCACTCAACCAGACCTGAACTCCGATGCTGGCTTAACTCAGGTCTCGTTGGTTGCCCAATGGCTTGTTGTGTCTATGGCCGTGGGGCTCATCGCATCGTGGGCAAAACGCATTCTCGTAACTTCAAACGACCCAGATCTAGCAGCCTACGAATCGGCTTACCGGCTGCTTGACCAATTGCGCCAAGTTTCGCGTCAACTCTCCGTTGGCCTTGACGCCACGACCTTGACCGAAAGCCTGCTTGACGACCTGCTCTCGACCATGTCTGCCGAGCGCGGAGCAACCTATGTTCCCGGCGATGGCTCTGATTTTCGCCCGCTGAGCGCACGAGGAGTGCGTCCCGAGCAGTGGGTTCCCAGTTCTTCCGGCGATTCCCTGTGGGCCAAGGCCTGGGCTGATGGGCAAATTCAGACCAACACCGTTGGCCTGAGCCTTATTGAGCAGTCCACCTCCGGAGCGGTAATCCCCCTTCGAGTGGGCAATCGAACTCTCGCCCTGATCGGTATCGAACGAAACTCTTCACCATTCACAGATCAGGAACTATCCGAGGCCACGACAAGCGCTGACATCTATGCCGTTCGCCTCGACGCCGCCCTCTTGTTTTCTGACATTCGCTCTAGTGCAACCTCGGAGGAACGCCGCCGGTTGGCCCGCGATATCCATGATGGTGTCGCTCAAGAACTCGCATCCCTTGGTTATGCCATTGATGATCTAGGGGCGACGCATACCGATCCCGCTACAAGCGCTGGACTTTCAAATCTGCGGCGGGAAGTTACTCGGATCATTTCCGAATTGCGCCTGTCTATTTTCGACTTACGTAGTGATGTCTCGGCCGGCATGAGCTTAAACGTAGCTCTCACCGAATACGTGCGTTCGCAGGCGATCGGCTCACAGATTGAAGTCCACCTCTCCCTCCAAGAGGCACCTGAGCGCCTGAGCATCGATGTGGAAGCCGAACTCCTCCGAATCGTGCAAGAGGCACTGGCCAACGCGCGCAAGCACGCTCACGCCGAGAACATCTGGATCTCCAGCCGGATCCAACCTCCGCTCTTTGAGATCAAAGTTGAAGACGACGGGCAAGGCCTGGGGCAAGGACGCGATGACTCCTACGGGCTCAAGAGCATGAGTGAGCGCGCCGAACGTATTGGTGGCGCCCTTGAAGTGGGGGACCGCGATACCGGAGGAACTATCGTGCGCGTTTCGCGCGCCTGAACTCGCCCTACCCCCCATCCTCCGGCACACTAGAACGACTACAGGTGAGTGAACGAAGGTTCACCCCAAGGAGGAATTCTTCATGGCTGGCGATACGCCCACTTCCGTGATTTTGATTGACGACCAC
>JAPLBW010000152.1 GCA_026392555.1 Actinomycetota bacterium | reverse complement strand
TTCCACTCGACTCTTTCCCGAGTTGGCTGCGCCCCGTCGCGGAGTGGAATCCGTTGTCGAGTGTGACGCTGGCGCAGCGTGAGTTGTTTGGCAACCCCACGGGAGAAATTGTGGGTGGTTTCCCCCAGCAGTCACCCATTCTTTACACGCTCGCCGCGTGCTTGGTGATCTTGGTGATCTTTGTTCCGCTGGCGGTTCGCAAGTACAGCAAGACGGTGGCGCGCTAAAGCCCTAGCCCGTATAGGGATCGACAGCGACAACCTCAACAGAGATGTCGCGACCGTTGGGCGCTGAAAATGTTCCGGTGTCACCCACGCTGAGCCCGAGAACGGCTGCCCCTAGGGGCGACTTCAGCGAGTAGACATCAACACTGGTGTGCGCTGATTCCTCGCGCGATCCCAGCAAGAACCGCTCGGTATCGTCATCGCCAGCGAAGCGAATCGTCACCAGGCTTCCGGCTTGGACGGTGCCGTCATGAACGGGAGCGCCGACTTCGGCGTTTTCGAGCATCTGTCGCAGCTGGCGGATGCGGGCTTCATTTTTGCCCTGCTCTTCCTTAGCAGCGTGGTATCCACCATTTTCTTTCAAGTCGCCTTCTTCGCGAGCGGCCTCAATCCGGCTCGTGATTTTTGCGCGCAGCGGTCCGGTGCGATCGTCCATCTCGGCTTGCAGCCGGTCGAACGCATCTTGCGTCAGCCACAACGGTTCGGGATCCACGGCGTTCCTCCAAGATCGGTCAATGCGTTGATTAGGTTAGCGGGTGAGCTTGCACCCTTGAATTTCGCCAAGATTGGCTCGCACGGTGGTGCGTACGGTCACGGTTAAGGCTTGCTCAGCAAGGCCCCGCTTGCTGGTCACCTCGCTTCTGCCGATCTCATTGCTCTGTCGATCGCGAGCCCGAACGATGCACGTCACGGTGGTCTGTGGATCTTTGACACGTACCAGGTATTCGACTTTGACACTGCGGTCGTTTACCACCTGATAGGCACGTAGTTGGGCCGTAAACGCAGGGCGGGAAAGCGACCAACCCAAGGCAACAATTCCGCCAACAAAGGTCAAAGCAACAACAATGATGAACACGGCATTGAGTCGTTGGCGACCAGGAGAGGCATCGCCGTAGCGGGCTGCGGGTCGAATGGGCGCGGGCTGGCCAGCATCAGGTGACACACTGGGGTCCTGGCTCATGGTTGCCTCGTCTTTGATCTCGGGTGTACGTCATCATTGTCCTCACGCGATCAACGTGCATCTCAGGGGCTCAGGCAATGCTCGCTTAAGGAAGGTCGTTGAACATGATTAAGGCTGAGGGCATCCTCGAGAACTTCACCGGCCCAGGTCTTGGGCTCATCGGCGGCATCGTTTTTACGATCATTGTCATTGCGAGCATTTTGCTGGTCCGCAACATGAACATGCGGATTAAGCGACTACCCGATGAATTCGAAGACTCCACGACGCCAGACGCGAAGGAATAGGGCTAACTCAGCTCTTGCAGAGCGCGGCGCTCTTGGTCGAACATTTCCCGCATTTGCTCGGCTCCCACTGGGCGAGCCAGTAGATAGCCCTGGCCAATCTTGAAGCCGAGGTCAAGCAATGCGGTGCGTTGTTCCTCGGTCTCGATTCCTTCTGCGACGACGTCATCAAGGTTGAGGGTTTGCGACAAGTCATAAATGGCCCGCACAAGTCCGGTCTCGTTGTCGTCACCGGGCAACGTTGCGACGAATTCCCGAGCTAACTTAATCCCGCTCACGGGGAGTTGGCGCAGGTAACTCAACGAGGAATATCCGGTCCCAAAGTCATCGATGTAAAGCCGGACGCCAAGTTCAGCCAGTTCGCGCAGCCGATCGGCCATCACACTTTCACCAGGCAGCAAAACGCTTTCGG
>JAPLBW010000049.1 GCA_026392555.1 Actinomycetota bacterium | reverse complement strand
TGACGACCGCGTGCCGTTCGGTGCTGACGACTTGCATTCGGGAGGATGATGTTTGTGAACACCTCAAGGATCAGTCGTGGCTAAGAATCCAGAGCCAGCACCCAAGCCAAAGAAGTCGCGATGGATTCGGCGGCTATTGGGCGTAGTGATTGCTGTCGCGATTGCCATCCCGCTATTCACCGCCGGCATGGTTTTTGCCACTGCACAAATTGACAATCGCCGTTCCTCGGATGTCATCGTGGTGTTGGGGGCTGCGCAGTTTGATGGCCGCCCGCAAGCGGTGTTGCAAGCTCGCCTCGACCACGCTGAGCGCCTATACAAAGACGGCGTGGCTAAGCGGATCATGACCGTGGGTGGCAAGCAAAAGGGTGATCGGTACACGGAGGCCACGGCTGGGCGAAACGCGTTGATTGCTGCCGGAGTACCGGCTTCAGCGATCATTTCGGTGGGTACTGGGCGTGATACCTACTCGTCTTTGGTCGCAGCCGCAAAGAAGATGGACGCCAAGGGTCTGTGTACTGCGACGCTGGTCAGCGACCCGTGGCACCTGTTGCGCAGCCAAGCCATGGCCAAGGACTTAGGCATGAGGCCGGTCACCTCACCGGACCAGAACAGTCCCACGCAAGGAGCGGCAGCCATTACGCGCTACATCCTGCGCGAGACAGCGGCCCGGTTGTATTACGCGGCTAATCAGGCGCGCACGACTAAGCCACTTGTCACCGGTTGTGCCTAGGCTGAACCCGATGACACTCGATACCGGATACACCGACGCCGATCGCGAACGCCGCACACCCAGTTCTGTGTCCACAGCTGTTGGTCGTAGCGAATTCCAGCGTGACCGCGCGCGCGTTTTGCACTCATCGGCATTGCGTCGCCTCGCCGCCAAGACACAAGTCCATGTTGCCTTTGAGGACGACTTCCCGCGCACCCGCTTAACGCACTCGCTGGAGTGTGCACAGATCGGCCGCGAGTTGGGTGCGGGATTGGGCGCTGATCCTGACCTGGTGGATGCTGCGTGTTTGGCCCACGACCTGGGTCACCCACCCTTTGGTCATAACGGGGAAGCCGAACTGCACCGCGTGTCCCAATCGTGTGGCGGATTTGAGGGCAACGCCCAGAGCCTGCGCATCCTGACGCGGTTAGAGATCAAGACCTTTACCCCTGAAGGCGACAACGTGGGACTGAACCTCACGCGCGCCATGCTCGATGCCACGGTCAAATATCCGTGGCCGGCTGAATCGGAGCGCCGCAAGTTCGGTGTTTACGCCGACGATGTTCCAGCCTTTGAATGGATTCGTGCCGGGCGACCAGCATCTGTTGACCCTGAACACCAAAGCTTCGAAGCCCAGATCATGGATTGGGCCGACGATGTGGCCTATTCAGTCCACGACCTCGAGGACGCACTACACGATGGCAGCTTGACCATGGCCATGTTGCGCGATCGCGTTGACCGTTCGGCGTTGCTCGAACTATGTCGGGATCGCTACGCGCGCGATATCACTGACGTCGGTGAACTCGAGGCCGCCCTCGAACGTTTACTGGCGTTGTCTTGGTGGCCTGCGGAGTTCGATGGTTCGGCGCGCTCGCTTGGCGCAACAAAGTCGCTGACGAGCAATTTGATTTCCCGCTTTTGTAATGCGTCCGAGACTGCCACGCGCGACGCCTTCGGCGCTGGACCGCTGACTCGCTACAACGCGGATTTGATCGTGCCGCGCGATGTACGGTTGGAGTGTGCGGTGCTCAAAGCCGCCGCCGCCCGCTACGTCATGGAACGCCCAGGAACCGAAATCCGCTACGCCCGCGAGCGCGAGCTCATCGCCGAACTCATCGATGCGGTCATCGCTGGAGCGCCGGGGACCCTGGATCCGCTGTTCGCTGGCTGGTTCGCCGAAGCCGACTCCGATCAGGCTCGCCTGCGCATTGTGGTGGATCAGGTGGCTACTTTGACCGATACCAGGGCCCAATTGATGCATGCCGCCCTGCTGGGTTCGGCTCGCGCCTAAGATCGCGGGCATGGCTGGTCGAATTCGCGACGAAGATGTCGCCTTGGTGCGCGAGCGCTCCAAGGTCGATGAGGTCGTGGGCGAATACGTAACCCTCAAGCGTGCCGGAGGAGCCAGCCTCAAGGGCCTGTGCCCCTTCCACGACGAGAAGAGCCCGTCCTTCAACGTCAACGCCGCGCGCGGCTACTGGCACTGCTTTGGCTGCGGCGAGGGCGGCGATGTCATTTCGTTCATCATCAAGATGGACCACCTCAGTTTTGCTGAAGCGGTAGAAAAGTTGGCGCATCGATCCGGTGTGCAGTTGCGCTACGAAGAATCCGGAACGGCTCCCAATCGCCAAAAGGGCGAGCGCACTCGGTTAGTCGAAGCCCACGCTGAGGCCGAGAAGTTTTATCAAGCCCAGCTGGCTACTGATCAAGCCAAAACCGGTCGTGACTTCTTGACCGAGCGCGGTTTTGATGCTCACGCCGCGGCAAGTTTTGGGGTGGGGTATTCACCGCAAGGCTGGGATGGCCTGATCACACACTTGCGCGCCAAGGGATTTCAAGATCGTGAAATCTTGACCGCTGGTTTAGCCGTTGAGGGACAGCGCGGTTTGTATGACCGATTCCGCGGGCGTTTGATGTGGCCCATCCGCGACCTCGCGGGGGACACCGTCGGGTTTGGTGCCCGCAAGCTCTACGACGACGACCAAGGTCCGAAGTACTTGAACACCCCCGAGACTCCGATCTATAAGAAGTCTCAGGTTCTCTACGGTCTCGATGTGGCCAAGCGGGACGTGGCTCGTTCGCGTCAAGCCGTGGTCATCGAGGGCTACACCGATGTGATGGCCTGTCACCTGGCTGGTGTGACCACCGCTGTCGCCACGTGTGGCACCGCGTTTGGTTCCGAGCACATCAAAGTCTTGCGCCGGCTGTTAATGGATCAAAACGAACTCAAGGGCGAGGTCATCTTCCTCTTCGACGGCGATGCTGCCGGGCAAAAGGCGGCACTCAAGGCTTTTGACGATGACCAAAAGTTTGTGACCCAAACCTTTGTTGCCATTGAACGCTCGGGGTTAGACCCATGTGAGCTGCGCCAGAAGTCTGGCGATGAGGCCGTGCGTGAATTGGTGGCTCGTCGCGAACCGCTGTTCCAGTTCGCCATCCGCACGATTTTGGCCGGTTACGACCTCAACACCGCTGAAGGTCGCATCTTGGCTTTGCGTGCAGCCGCCCCTGCGGTGGCCAAGATCCGCGATCTTTCACTGCGACCGGAATACACCCGACTCTTGGCTGGGTGGTTGGGAGTGGAAATCGCTGGTGTGCAACAAGAAGTCGCTCTGGCCAGCAAGCGTTCGCGCCCTGCCCAACCAGAGCTCAGCGCCGAACGGCCCGTCAATGACGAGGGCGCCACGATGCCGCCGGCTAATTATCGGGATCCAGCCGTTCAGGTCGAGCGCGAAAGTTTGAAACTTGCTTTGCAGTGGCCAGTTGTGGTCGGTCCGCACTTTGACGCCCTCGATGGACAGAGCTTCACCGTGCCGGCCTTTGCTGAAATCCGTCAAGCCATCGCCGATGCCGGAGGGCTGGGCGCAGGGATCAGCGGTGAAGCATGGATCGGTGCGGTTCGAGACAAGGCCCCCGATGATCGCGTGCGTACTCACATCACCGCGTTGGCTGTTGAAGACATTCGCATCGACGTCGAAGGTGCCGAAGAGCGCTACGCCAGTTCCATGTTGGCGCGTCTGCAAGAGCTGGACACCACGCGCCAAGTCGAGCAGGTCAAATCCAAACTGCAGCGTGTGAACCCGGTGGAGCAAGAAGCCGAGTACCAGCAACTCTTTGGTGAACTACTAGCCCTTGAGCAATATCGCCGCGGCTTGCGCGAACAAGGGATCGGTTCGCTGTAGGAATTACAGCTTCAACGTTAAAGGCCCGCCCCCACGAGAGGGACGGGCCTTTAACGTTGTTGAACTTACGGAGTAGTGCTGGCAGCAGGAGTGGCGCTTTGCTGCGAGCCCTTCTTGAATCCGATGTCCTGGTACTTCAGTGAGGCAAAGCCCACGGCACCGTAGTTGACCAAGTTGTTGTTACACGCAATCAACTCTGGCTTTTGGTAGGTGGTCAAGGAGTGTCCCTCAGCCCAGATCGCAGCATCGGCTTGGTTGGCCAAGTCGATGGCCTTGGCTGGGTCAAGTTCAGCGGCAGCCTGGTCGAACAGGCCGTCGATGTTCTTGGTGCCAATGCGGGCGAAGTTTTCGAAGATGTTGTCACCCTCGGGCTTTTGGTAGATCGACTTACTCGACGAGATCGGGAACGGAGTTCCCACCCACGTAAAGATGGTCATATCGAAGCTGCCGTTGGACACGAAGTCAAAGAAGTCGTCACCCTTGGCAACGATCTTGACGTTGACGCCGATGTCCTTGAGCTGGCTTTGGATGAGCGGGGATTCGACCAAAGGAGCCGGAGTTCCCGAGGGGATGAGCAAGTTCAACGTGAGTTCCTTGCCACCCTTCTTGCGGAACTTGTCTCCTTCAGCCAACGTCCAGCCAGCAGCTTCCAGGCCTGCCTTGGCCTTGGTCGGGTCGAAAGCGACCACTGCCGAGTTGTCCTTGTATCCATTCTGGTTGCCCATGAAGATGTGGTTGTTCAGAACGGTGGGTGTGCCACCCAATGGACCAAGCAACGCGTCAGCGATTTGCTGGCGGTTGATGCCCTGTTGAATAGCGATGCGAACTGCCTGGTCCTTCAGGTTCGGGGCAGTGCCATTGAACGTGATGTGGCGGAAGTTCGGGCCAGCGGCACGACGAACCGTGACGGCTTCGTTCTCGGTGGCCTTCTTGTAGGCATCCTTGTCAGCACCGATGTCAACGAAGTCAATTTCGCCGTTGGCCAGGGCATCAATCTGTGCAGTGTCAACGATGACCGGGAACACAATGCGGTCTAGCTTGGCTGGGTCGCCCCACCACTTGTCATCGCGCACGATGGTCACGGTCTTTGTGGTCTTATTCACGTTGTCAAACTTGAACGGACCGGCGGTGACCTTGATGCCTTCCTTCAGGCTGTTGTTAAAGGCGTCAGGAGTGGCGTTGACGGATGCTGGGTACAAGCCAGAGAACAGGCCCTGCCAGTCGGCGTATGTCTTAGAAAATGTCACGGTGACAATCTGGTTGTTTGCTCCGCGTGAGATCGACTTGATCTGGTCGTACCCGGTGGTTGACGCAACCTGGTAGGCCGGGTTCGAACCATTCAAGGCCTTCCACTGCGCGACAAAGTCCTTGTAGGAGATGGGGTCGCCGTTGTTCCACTTGGCCTTGGGGTTGATCGTGTAGGTGACTACCTGAGGCTTGGTGGAAGTCAACACGATGTCGCTGAAGTAGTCCTTGTTCACCGACGGCGTGGCATCTGCACTGAAGTCAAAAGGCGCAGGGAGCATCGGGGAAACCACGTTGGCGTCGTAACCGGTGACGTCGGCCTGGTTAATGTTGAATTGATTAATCGATTCAGCGATGGGGTAGCGAAGCGTGCCACCGTCGGCGACTTGGTCGCGAGGCGTGGGGGCAATGTCATTGGTGCCAGCACCTACGGTGGTGTTTGAGCTGCTTCCCGAGCACGCGCCCAAGAGCAAAGCAACGGTAGCTGTTCCGGCTACCAAGACTGCGGCGCTCTTTCGGCGCCTAAGAACGGTGAGCATGAGGTCTCCTTTAGTTTGAACCTGACCCCTTTCTTACACCACATCCCGCTCTTCTATATGGAAACAGGCTGCGCCATGAGTCCCTTCATATCCCAAGGTGTTACCTGTGGGGTCTGTGAGGCTGGGGTCAAGGGTGCGGCAATCGTTGGTTTCGGCCTCAGGAAGGGCCTGGTAGCGGAAGCACCGAGACCTAAAGCGGCACCCTTCGTAGTGCACAGTGGGGCTGGGCTGATCTCCGGTGAGCAGGATCCGC